>CAZDHQ010000280.1:0-6265 GCA_964505135.1 uncultured Ferruginibacter sp. | reverse complement strand
CATCTTTATTCATTTTACTTCAGAAAAAATAGAAATAGAAAATAACCTGCTGTTTGAACCGATACAATCTCCCTATGCAAAAAGAATCCAGGGCGTACACACCATGTATGAACGCATTAGTAAATCAGTTTTTGAAACCATCAAAGCAAATTTTTTCCCGGTTGTTTTAAGCGGCGATCACAGCAATGCAGGCGGTACCATCACAGGTATTAAAATGGCAAAGCCAAAAAGTAAATTAGGTGCCATTTGGATTGATGCCCACTCTGACTTGCACACGCCTTACACTACTCCCACCGGCAATATGCATGGTATGCCTTTGGCTGCAGCAATTGGTGAAGACAATCTTGAATTTAAAGTGCATGACCTGGACGAAAAAACAGAAAAACTTTGGAACCAGTTAAAAAATATGGGCAAGATCAATCCCAAAATTTTACCTGAAGATATTGTGTTCATTTCCTTAAGAGATTACGAAGCAGAAGAAAAAGCACTGATTGAAAAATACGGTATTAAAGTAATCACTACAAGTGAAGTAAGAAGAAACGGTGTGGAAAGTGTAAGTAAAAAAGTATTGCGTTATTTATCTGACTGTACTGATATCTATGTGAGTTTTGATGTGGATAGTCTTGATTCATCTATCTCTAAAGGAACTGGCACACCAGTAAGCAATGGCCTGAGAGAAAGAGAAGCAGAAGACCTTATCAGTAAATTTATGCAGAACCGTAAAGTTTGCTGCTTTGAAATTACTGAAGTAAATCCTACGCTTGATAAAGAAAACCTAATGGCAGAAATTGCCTTTAATATTTTACAAAGAAGCGTGAATGTATTGATGATGAATTAGCGGCTATCATTTGTTTTCAATCAAAAGCGAATACATCGCATCGGCAACAAAAGCATTGCCTTTATCATTTAAATGCACACGGTCTGATGTGAGAATGCCCTGAGGCTTATTTTCTTTATTGTTGTTTAGTTCATAATCCATAAACAATTTTCTTAGATCACACAGTTTGCAATTCATTTTTTTAGCCAAATCACGTATGATGGTGGAATAAGCATTCAGGTCTCCATCCTGCTGGTTGCTGTTGTCATATTTTTCACCGATGGCTGCAGGTGTAGTTAATACCACGCTGATATTTTTTGCCTGTAATTTTTTGATAACAGCGGTATAGAATTTTTCAAACTTATCAGGATCGGTACCGGTACCGTAAGATGCTTTATGCCAAACATCATTTACGCCTACCCAAATTACTACCACATCCGGTTCTTTTGCCATCACGTCATCTTCCATTCTTAAATACAGGTCGTAAATTTTATTGCCGCCAATGCCTGCACCAATCAACTCATAATTGGCATCCTGTTTTTTCTCTATCAATTTTTTATTCATCAAATCAATATATCCACCCGGGTTTACACCAGCTTGTGTAATGGAATCACCAAAGAAAACAATCTTAGTCTTTTTAAAAGTGGTCATGGAAAAAATGGCTGCAATAGAAAAAATTAAAAAAAGGAAGGCTGCAATTTTTTTCATCTTAAAATGCTGTTTTATAGCTGGAAGGTAAAGAATTATCATGAATGCAAATTAACTAATGGCGACTATCCATAAAAATGGATAGCGCCATCAAGTCATCATTACCAAAACTACTGCCCGATAGATCGATGGACAGCTATTATAGGCAAGACTACCTATAAATATTTTCCTTTAAAAGATCTTTAGCAAACAGCGTTTTCTTTATTGCATAAAACTTACGGAAATCATCCGCTGACTGTTGCCCCTTATAAGGCACATAAAATTCCATCTCTCCGTTTTCTTTTTTTCCCGCATTTCGCCAGCCCAATACATAAGATATTTGATGGTGGCCAATCGCTTTCCAAAAAGTACTTGTCCACCATGTTGAATCAGGAATAGTTCCATAACCAAATTCAGTAAGGGCTGGAATTTTCCTTTTTGATGCAGACAGCTTTTCAAGAACGGTGAGCAGCCGGTCTGTTGTTTGTATAAATGCTTCGTTTCCCTCCTGGCGCTGGTAAATATCAAAGCCAAGCAAATCTACATACTCATCTCCGGGATAGCGCTCCAGGTATTCTTCTTCAGAACTAAACTTATCTGTATTAAAGGCGTAAAGCAAATGGTGGATACCTTTTTTATTTTTCAGATAATCTGCAGTAAACCGATACAGCGACTTTATTTCATCCGGACTACAATGATTTTTACCCCACCAAAACCAGCTACCGTTCAGTTCATGGTATGGCCTGAAAATAACAGGAATAAATGTTCCGTTCTTTGTTTTTAAATCATTAAAGAAAACGGCTAACTTATCCAGCCAGGATTTATATAAATCATGTTTTATTCCTCCCGGCAATACAGAAGCCACTGTCCCTAGTTCTGGGTCCCAGGCGGATTTACCCGTTAACGGATTTCTAAGATGCCAGCTAATAGTGATTATACAATTCTTTGAATAAGCCTGCTGTATAAACTGTTTCATTTTTTCAAACGGCACATCATCTAAATTTTTTGAACTGTCCAGTTCTAAATGGCCCAGTTCCCAGCCGAACACAGCAGGGTAATCATTTGTCACTTCTTTTATATCACTGGCATTGGGCTGGTATTTCCAATTTACGCCGTAGGCCAAATCATCCTGGTGACCAAACATAATACCTTTTGAAAGTAAGCGGTGCAGATTTTTGTAAAGTTGAACTGTTTCTTTTGTAGCCTGAGCATCAACAGGTAATCCAACCTGGCTATAACAGGAAAACGAATTAAGATTGATCAGGAGGATAACAATAAGCAATCGCATGATTAAAATGTTTCTGTTCAAACTATTTCAAAACAAACAACAGTAGAAGAGTTTGAACAAATAAAATTATTACTGATAGCCTTAGCCCAATAATATTATTTTATCATCCTGTGATAATATTTTCACAGAGTAAACAAAGTTGAGATGTTTGCAGTATTTATTTTAGCGGCTTAAGCCAGCCAGTGTCTATTAGCCATTCGGTAAGGCGCTGTGGCCAGTTTCGTAAACTTACAAATTCAGTTCGCTTGCCCATATTAAATGCATGATCGCCTTTTGCGTAAATATGCACTTCTACCGGCACTTTCGCCTGCCGGTGCATTTGCAATAATTTTACTACAGGCTCTGAACAACAGGCGTCATCATTGGCTGCTACTAAAAATGTGGGTGGTGACGAAGAAGAAACACTATCTGGTACCACTAACGGGCCAGGATACACTAAAATTTGAAAGGCTGGCTTTGCACTGAAAGCATCAACTTTATCAGGGTTGATAAAATGTTTTTCTGTATAATGATAGCCAAGCCATCCAGATTCTTCACCACCGGCAGAAAATCCCATTACACCAATCCTGGCTGTGTCTATATTAAATTCTTTAGACTTGCTTTTTATCAAACGCATGGCCCTGAAAATATCCTGTTTGCTGCTTTCTTCATTATACGGAGAGCCTTCTTCTCTAAACAGGCGATACTTTAAAACAAAAGCTGTTATCCCCAGCTCGTTTAAGTATTTGGCTGCATCTACGCCTTCTGCGTTGTACACCAGGTTTCTAAAACCGCCGCCGGGGCAAACAATCACCGCTGTACCATTTGCTTTATCCATTGCAGGCTTAAAAACGGTAACAGAAGGGTTATGAATATTCCTTACCCACCAGTCTTTCGCCTGTTCAGGTTCATTCTTTCTATTTTCAAACCCGGGTGCACCGTTTTCCCAAAGTGAAATAGCCCAACTACTATCCTGTCCTTTTGAAGGATGAAACAGAAAAAAAACAACGATAAGGAAAAGAAAATTTTTCATTGGCACTGCTTAAATAATTTTGATCAATATTTTGGGTATACGTGAGCGGGTAAATGTAGTAAGCTACTGTAACAATTTGTTTACTATTAATGCACCTACCTGCTTACCCTGCAGTGCACCTGCGTCCACACCAGAACGGTAATGAATGCCGCCATATACCCTGCTTATAGAAGCTTCTGCCGCCGCTTCCTGGAAGGAATTAAAATGGCGCTGCATGCCAATATATCGAAGATCGCTGGTATCCTGGAAGGCGAAAGTATCACCATATAATTTTGCCAACACAGTAGATGCAGATGCAGTGATGGTGCTATGCCCGCTTGTGTATTCGGGGAATGGAGGTGTTTGTAAAAAAGAAGTCCAGCCATTCTCAATCCATTCGTTAATAACTGTTATTGGCCTAATCACATTGCTGCGGTATTTTTCGTCCCAGCATGCAATAAACCCATCATACAAAGCAATGGCAGTAAGTGCATAAGACTGTGCAACTTTCACAGGATCTGCCTTTGTCATCTTTGCGGCAATTGCAGTAATACCCATCCAATGCCCACCGGGGGTAATTTTTTTATTGCCAAACATTAAATGCCCTGAGTGTTCAATCACAAATGGATTATCATCCCAGTATCTGGCAATTTCTTTTTGCTGTTCTGTTAGATTTTTATTGATGGTATATACTTCCATCAGGTTTTTGTAGAAAACACTATTGGTATCCTTACTAAACTTAGGAGGTCTTGCAGGCATAAATTGTGAGCAGGAGTCCAGTACCATTGGCTTCATGGTATTCCAGCACCATTCTACCCCATCCAGATAATCTGGTGGTGTAGGCCGCCATTTGCCCGGCTCTTCGCTGCCAATAAACTTTTCTTTTCCTCTAGACTTCAGGTATCCGTCGTTTTTTGCTCTTGCTAAGATCACTTTAGCAACGGTATCTCCAAACTGTATAGATCGGTTATAAGTTTCTTCATCTAATGAATTCCTGTAATAGCCATAAACGCTCTCTTCGTAATTTTTTAAAGAATCAACAGAAAATACTTTTACATTTCTAACAGTAGTGAAAAAAGCTTTAGTTGCAGCCAGCGTATAATTATAATTTTTGCCCTTTTCAGGCTCCGGTATTTTTCCAAAGCCATGTAGTTTTTCAGCAATGGAACTTGCTCCAGGCTTGCTGAATCTGATAGCTTCATAAGAAGCAAGCGAAGAGTAAACATAAATTCGGCTGGCTACGGGAGGCGTAAATACATCATATATGATCACTTCTGTGAGCATATCTTCATTGTTGTGCAAAATATCTGCCTCCTTTAATAACGGCTTGGCTTTTTCTTTACAACTAAAAAGAAAGATACCACTGCACAACAGCAGCAAAAAAAAAGATAACTTGTTTTTCATTATGAGCAGTTAGTAGTAATTAGCAGTTAGTAAACAACGGTAAACGTTAAAACAAATATCAATAAAATAAATTACATAGCTTAAAGAATTGGAAACCGTGTTAAACAAAAAAGAGGATAGCAGTTAAAGGCTATCCTCTGTGTCCATATAAAGCTGAAAAATCTTTAAAAGTCTGCGGACATTGATTTCTGTCTTAATCCCTGCAATGAAGGATCTACTTCAATGGCATGATCACAAAGTGCCTGTCCTTTTTCCTTCTGCCCCATTTTTTGAAGACATAAACCAGCCTGGTAAAGAGCTTTACCATCTTTTGCATCCAGGTCCACTAATTTCTGGCAATAATCAAGTGTTTTATTATAAAATTTCTTTTGATAAAATGCATCAGCCATTTCACGCAGCAATTGCTTGTCGCCCGGTCTCTTAGCAACTAACTCGTTTAACAATGCTTCGCCTTTATCGGCTTCTCCTGAAAAAATGTATGCGTAGCCAAGATTTTCAACAAAGTCACTTTTTTGGGGATAGCCCTTGTCTGCAGCTTTCTTAAAAAATACTACGGCATTTTTATAATCGTCCAGCGTATAATATAATAAACCCAGTTCATAAGCCCATTGATTACGGTCTTCACTTAAAGCAACTGCTTTATTATAATAAGGAACTGCTTCTTTATAGTTTTCCAACTCCAGGTAACTTCTGCCCAAGGTATAGGTTGCTTCTGCATCCTGCGGATTTTTGCTTAGGTAAGCTAGCAAACCTTTGATAGCACTACCATAGTCTTCTTCCTGGTAACTGCACATGGCAACTATTTTACCTGCATTCAAACATGAGTTACACTTAGCAGCCAGCTGTTTTGCCTTTGCATACTGGTGGTAACTGTAATACAGTTCCATCAACTCATTGGTGGCCTGTGCATTGGAAGGATCAATTTCTAAAACTTTTGAAAAGTACTGGATGGCATTATCAGTTTTGCGCATTTCCAGGTTTACATAACCGTTTTCAAGATAAGCCTCTTTGTAATTTGCTTTGAACTGAACGGCTTTGTCAAGGTACTTAGAAGCTTGTAAGTAACGTTTTGCGGTTC
>CAZDHQ010000279.1:0-6279 GCA_964505135.1 uncultured Ferruginibacter sp. | reverse complement strand
GAAGAGATAGCCAACATGGTAGCCTTTCTGCTATCAGAACGTTCTTCACACACCACAGGTCAATTGATTTATGTAGATGGGGGATATACACATTTGGATAGGGCACTTTAAAATTGAAAATGTAAAGAAGTAAAAAGCAAAGTTTTGCTTGCTACGATCACTTACAAAATCTCTACTTCTTCCGGCACAATAAATAGAATGGTACAACCTGTTTCAGTTTTAACTGCATGCTTACAACCAGCCGGTGTAAACAAATAATCGCCTTGCTTCAGTATGGCACCTTCAAGCATTGCTTCTCCCGCTAATATAAATAATTCTTCACCTGCCGGGTGATTGTGATAAGGGTAACTGGCACCGGGTTCAAATTTCAATAAGATGGTAGTGGAGCGGTTTTTTGCTGTATCAAAGTGAAGCGATTTTACAAATACGCCTTCATAATGAACGCCTTTCTCAATCAGCGGTTGCCATGGTAGTTGTGTTGATTGTGTGATGTAATCCTGGATGCTGTTACTCATACTATTTAGTTTGTTTGTTTAATAAATAATCTATGCTATAGGGGTGCTTGTGCAGCGTACTTAATAAAAAAGCGCCTGCGCTAAAAGCGAATACGGAATAATCAAGTGGTTCTTTAATGCCAAATGAAATACTCATGACGATGGCAAATAGCAAACTGAGTAATGCTGCAAACGAAGTAACTGTCTTAATTCGGTAACCAATCATCAATAGAATGCCTGCACTCGTTTCTGCAATGGTTGCCAATGCTGCCAGTGCAGGAGCGGCAGTTGGAGGAAGAAAAGAATTAGTTTGTGCTGTGTATTGTACAAAGTTGCTCCAGCCGGAAGAATGGCTGCCCCAAAGCCCAAGCCTGCTGGCCACAGCAGATAAAAAACCTGCGGACAATGCTATCCTGAGAGACAAGGATGCCAATTCTTGTTTTGTATTGATGCCCATAATATTGATTTGATTACTGGATCAAAATTGAAACAAAGTGACAGCGAAAAGAATAGACAATCTTTAGAAAAACATATAAAATCTTACAGCGCAAATTCCTTTTTGAAATCCTTTGGCGCCAGCGAAGTATGCTTCTTGAAAAAATTAGAGAAATAAAATGGATCATTAAACCCAAGTTGGTAAGCTATTTCCTTTACGGACAGGTCCTGGTAAAGCAGCAGGCGCTTGGCTTCCGATACAGTTAAACTATAGATTACATTCTGCGCTGTTTTATTGGTATGCAGTTTTGATAGTTCATTCAGTTTTGCTTCTGTAGCAGAGAGGAGATTGGCAAACTGTGCCACTGAATAATTATGAATAAAATTATTTCTCACAGCTTCTAAAAAACGCAGGAACAAAGCATCCGGTTTCCATATTTCATCGCCGTTTTCAATCTTTGACCGGTTCAATTCCACCAGCAGTAGTTCAATGTAGGAATGAACAGACACCAGGTATTGATAAGGTTTTGCCATTAACTCTTTTTCTATCTGCTGCAGCAATTGAAGAAAGCGATTGCTGTTGCTTACAGCGATCACTTCATTCATACCAAAATGGCAAAACAAACCATTGTGAAAGATTAGTTCAATATCATGGTCGTTTTTACTGAAAAAATCGAGTGTAAAATCCAGCGCATACACTTTACCTTTTATTTGTTTCAGGCAATGATACTGACCTGAAGTAATGGTGATGGCCGCACCGGTATTAAGTGTAAAATCATTTTCGTCAATGGTAATAGAGGCCGTTCCCTGCTGGCACCAACATAAAATGTACCGCAGCAGCCGTTGTGGTTCCGCTAATACAGTTTTTTCATCCAGTAATTGTAAATGAATCATTACACAAAATTTATCTACACCAATTGCTTAAGAACGTAAGCAATCACTATCCTGTAAAATTATTGTTTACAGGATAAAATACTCACAACAATATCTTCCCCGTATTAAATAATCCCTGATGTTTGTAATACAATTGATTTTGTATGAACCAGCACATCTCTTTAGAACAGGGCGATATCAATGCCAGTGATTTAAGACAGCAGTATGTAAAAGCCCTGGATGAAGAAACCAAACATTGGATCAACGAAGATGCCCGTTACTTCCTGCACCAGGCGCTCAGCACACCCGTGATGAATATACTCAGCAAAACTGAAGGCCCATTCATATACGATCTGCAGGGAAAATCTTATTTGGATATGCATGGCAATGGTGTACACAATGCAGGCTTTAGTAATCCCGAAGTGATTAAAGCGGTGATAGAACAATTACAGGCGTCACTTGCGTTTACTCCCCGCCGTTATACCAATATACCTGCGGTACAATTAGCCAAAAAATTGGTGGAAGTAACACCAGCAGGTTTAGACCGGGTGCTGTTTTGCCCCGGCGGATCAGAAGCGATAGAGATGGCACTGATGCTGGCCAAGCAGGTTACCGGCAAATGGAAAACACTTTCTTACTGGGACGCTTACCACGGCACCGGTTTCCAGGCCAGCGCTGTGGGTGGTGAAGAACATTTTACCGTAGGCAACGGCCCCATGGTGCCCGGCGCCTTTCATGTGGAATTTCCTAACTACTACCGCAACCCGTGGGGATTTGCGAATGAAGAACAAATTGACGAAGCTTACCTGCGGCAGATAAAAATTATTTTACAGCGAAATCCTGATATGGCTGCATTGATAGGCGAGCCTATCTCTGCTACACCCGTGGTACCATCAAAAAATTATTGGATACAGGTAAAAGAAATTTGCAATCGCTATGAGATGCTGCTGATCTTTGATGAAATCATTGAAGGCTTTGGCCGCACCGGTAAATTATTTGCCAGCGAACATTTTGTAACACCGGATGTGCTGGTTCTGGGCAAAACGCTTGGTGGTGGATTGCTTCCTTTTGCAGGCATTGTTACCATGGATAAATACAATGTACTGCAGCATCGTTCCATCGGCCACTTTACGCATGAGAAAAATCCACTCTGCTGTACGGCTGGTCTTGCTACCATCAATTACATTGAGCAGCACAAGCTGGTTGATAACTCGGCAGCTATGGGTGCTTACCTCATGGATCGCCTGCATGAATTAAAAGAAATTTATCCGCTCATTGGCAATATCGCCGGCAGGGGATTGCATATGGGCATTGATTTAGTAAAAGACCGCCACACAAAAGAAAGAGCCACCCGTGAAGCAGAAGCCATCATGTATTATTGTATGCAGCAGGGCATTGCATTCAAAATAATTGAGGGTAATGTAATCACCATGCGTCCGGCATTAACTATTACAAAAGATGATTGTGATAGGGTGGTGGAAGTTTTAAAGAATGCATTGGAGTGGGTGAAGGGTGGGAAGTGGTGAGGGGATCTTCAAAATGAAAATTGAGTATTGAATATTGAGTATTGAAAATTTTGTTACCAGCAAAAGTTATGATGGCAACATCGTTGCGTCGCACTCTTGTACTACATGCATCATGCAGCTTTGATTAAAGCGTAGCCTGCATCACAATTATTTTGACGGAATAGCCCCCTAAACCTGCCGCTTGCACACAGTATAAAAGTTATTGCTGCATATCATCTTTGTGTTGTCAAAAAACATTTATCCATTTTACAATTTACAACAATGAAAAAGTACAAAATTCTTTACTGGGTATTCACAGGTTTAATATTCCTGCTGGATGGCGTAATGCCTGCACTTACATCAAACACTGAGTTGGCAAGACAAGGGATCAGTCATCTTGGTTATCCTGATTATTTTAGGGTGTTGCTCACTTTCTTTAAAGTAATCGGCGCCGTGATTTTAATATTGCCGGTGTTCAATGCAAGAATTAAAGAATGGGCTTATGCAGGCTTTACTTTTAATTTTTTGTGTGCTGCTGTATCGCATATGGTAGTTGATGGATTGGATGCACAAACAATCTTTCCTTTGATAGCCCTGGCTATTTTAGCAGCCTCTTACTTTTATTTTCATAAAATTAAAGATGGCGGTTTATTGCCCAATAAAAAGCCTGCAGTCTTCACACAATTATCACAGGCTTAATAGTATTGCAAATCATTCAAAAGATTTTATGGCAACAAAATTGAAGAGAATTGTACCTCACTTATGGTACGATACACAGGCAAAAGAAGCAGCGGCATTTTATACCGGCATTTTCCCGGATTCAAAAATTGTAAACATTACCACACTGCATAATACACCATCCGGTGATTGCGATATTGTGAGCTTTGAATTATCAGGCAATCCCTTTATGGCCATCAGTGCTGGTCCGCTTTTCAAGTTCAATGAAGCAGTTTCTTTTATGGTATCCTGTGATACGCAGGACGAGATCGATTTTTACTGGAGAAAATTATCGGCTGATGGCGGGGAAGAAGGGCCTTGCGGCTGGCTGAAAGATAAATTTGGTCTTTGGTGGCAAATTACTTTTTCAGAAATGGACCAGATGATGCAGCAGGGTTCACGGGAACAGGTAGATAATGTGACCAGGGCGTTTTTAAAAATGAAAAAATTTGATGTGGAGAAATTAAAAACGGCTTATCATGGTTAATGTCCATTGCTAAGCATCCAACCGTAATTAATTATTACTGTATAAAAAAGCTGCCTCAAATCTTGAGGCAGCTTTTTAGCATTTGCACAAACCATTATTGCAGCATCACTTTCACAGTTTCTTTTCCATCTTCGCTGCTTACTTCAAAGAAATAAACACCGGGCGCAAGACTGCTGATATCATAATTGCTGTTGGCAGAAGGTAGCAGTAGCTTAACCATTTTGCCTGTTATTTCCATAATGCGTATACCAATAATCTTTTTACTCTTCTCAATCCGGATAGTTTTGGACGCAGGGTTTGGATAAACACTTAACATTGCCGCCTTACTCTTTATAAGTATGATATTGCTGTAACTGAATCTTCCATCTATGTCTACCTGTTTTAGGCGGTAGAATGTTTGAGCATAAGGCTGTGCGTCTGTGAATTGATAATTGATGCGTTGTGTACTACTTCCACCTCCTGCCTTAGTTGGAACAAAGCCTGTAGTAGTAAATGTCCTGCCGTCGCTGCTGCGTTCTACTGCAAATCCTTTGTTATTGATTTCAGTAAGAGTCGTCCAGTTCAGCCTATTTGTTTTTCCTTCCGCTTCACCGGTTAAAGGAAGCATTTTTACCGGCAATACGATGGAAGTGGTAACAGAAGCTTCCGCCTGTGCAGCTTTTGTTTCTAAGTTGCCTACTGAATCAACCGCAGTAATATAAAATTGATAAACCGTATTTGGCCTGGCGTGGTACAGTACAGTATCCCTCATCATTCCAATTTGCTTGTAAGGCCCGCCATTTTCTGAAGCAAACAATTTATAATTTTCAACACCACTTGCCGCATCTGTACCGGTTGATATGATACGTATAGTTGTATCCCCGATAAGCGTAGTGTTGTTGATATGTGACGATGGGCTGTTATTGTCAATTACATTAACCCATGGTTTTGTAGCAATAGCATCGTTGTTATCAAATATGATGGTAGCACTGTTGCTTACGGTGGTGCCATCGGCAAGACCTTCTTTTAAGTGTACAGAATAATTTAGGTAGCCATCACCTTCCGGTGCATTTTTGTTAGGAGGCAAGAAGCCGGTTAATGGATTGCTTGGTATATCCCCGGTAGTTCTGTCAATGGTGAGGAGTGTAGCTTTAAGAATACCGGTAGCTGTATCCAACTTGATTATAGGACGGACCGCCAAAGCATTGCTGATGGTATAATCGTTTACCAGTTCCTTTCTGTCTTTCGGGAAACTGTAGTTATGCATTCCCACACCAAAAGAATTTAACTGGAAGGTGGAGAGGTCAAATACATTTTTATCAAGCGTATCAATAATCACAACCTGCTGGGCTGCTGCTGTAGCGCTATCAACATTTTCAAAGAAGATATTATAATTTACCAGCCGGTCAACCCCACGTATATAATGATTGTTTCCATAGCCCATGGGACCGGTTTTTTCATTAGGATCCAAAGATCCACCTGCATCAGGTCTGCGTTTGTCTTTGTCTTTTTTATCTGGGCAATTTTGATTGTATTCTTCCAGTGCTGAGTTTAATTCATTGGCATCCGAAACAAGATCAGTCATGGTGCTCAATGCTTCCAGGTAACCTGCCACTGGTGTTGCAGTTCCTGCACTTGCCACTTCAATCACCTCGGGGCCACAATGTTTAACTACATCAGCAAATCCTTTAAGTGTAGAACCTAAAAATCCTGTGAGTGACCAGCCATCACTAATACCCGAAAATGCTGTGGTAACAGGTATTGAAAGCGTTTTTACCACATTCCACCC
>CAZDHQ010000278.1:0-6280 GCA_964505135.1 uncultured Ferruginibacter sp. | reverse complement strand
GCCGTTCGTTCCAGGATGGTTCTTAATAATGTTCGTAATCTTTTACAAAAGCAGGGTTGAATAAAGAAGCTGCCGGTGGTGCATTGGGAGCAATGTTATGCCTTGCATTTAAGTAGGTAAGTAAGTAGCGGTCGCTATTCACTACACCTTTGTATATTGCCTTTATGCCATCTTCGTAACCGGAAATATCATCCAGGTTACCAGCTACAAAAAATACCGGCACCTTTACGCCTTTCAAACCTTCAGCATCCCACACACCACGGGCCATACCCCAGGGCGCAAAGGCCACCACGGCTTTTATACGCTGATCAATGGAAGCCTTGTATTCGGCATTATTGGTAGTACGTACTTCTATCGCCTTACTTCCACTGGTGGCAGAAGAAAAATAAGCAGCCAATTGATTGCTATAACCAGCTCCCGCCACATTCATCACTCCATAGCCACCCATTGAATAACCAATCAATGCGGTGTTGTTGGCATCCACCAGGCCTGATAAAAAGCTATTGCTGCTGGCTTCTCCGGCAGCAGCAATTTGATTTAAAACAAAAAGTATGTCTTTAGACCTGTTCAATAATGTACTGGGGAAGCCCTGCTGGTCACCATGTGTAGATTCTGTATGATCAATAGCTACTACCACATAACCTTTGGATGCTAAATTTTCGGTAAGATAAGAAAGTAATACCCTTGAACCCGTATAACCATGTGATACAATTACCAGGGGGAAAGCGTTAGCCTGTTTGTCTGGCGCTGCATCTCTTAATGCCCTGCCAGGAAAACTAAATGGTACTATCGGGCGGGTAGAATCCATCACACTTCCAAAATAATCTGTGTAGGATGTTAGTTCTGCTTTCCCTTCAGGCACTATGGCGGGGTACCAAACTTCTACTTTTAAAGGCCGGTCATATAAGGGCGCTACGCCATCTTTTGCTTTCAGAATGTTTACCTGGTTTTTGTTCACCAGGTCGAGTGTGCGTACACCCACATGATACTCGCCACGACGGGATAATTCAGGTGCATCGGGTAATGTATCTCCATTAATAAAAATAGGAGAACTGGTTAAATTCTTATTGCTGGCACAGCTTTGAATAAAAGAAATGCTGATTACAAACAGAAGGCATTGGATAAAATATTTCATAATGCAAGTTGTTGAATTGGCTTTTTTATAAACCAAATATATTGATTTCTTCGGGCTGAAATTGTTTTAAAATTTATGGTGGAAGGCAAACTGCAACAAGAAGGTGAAGTGATATATGTGATTGTCAACACTGTCATGATTTTTCAAAACTCTTACGCACCATTACTCCAACTCAAAAAGAAGATCCGCCGGTGTTAACACTCTCCTACCGGGATGAAAAATATATTCCTGTTGACGTAAACAGGAAAACGCAAAAACCTGTAATAAAGCAGGAGACGCTGTTTCCCGGTACAAGGAAATTTAGCCATACAATACCTTTTAGTGGTCTCTTCAATTTTTTCAAAAGATCATCAGAATGCAGTTACCTGAAACCTTTTTTTATAACCCTATACACCAAACTGGCGTAAATGATGATCCATGTGTTTATAAGCTGCAATTCCCCATTGATTGACAGAAATATTGCCGAAGGCAGGATGTGTTAAAGTAAGCTGCTTTTTGGTGACACAAAGCTGGTTGATTAAATCTATAAAATCAGTAATTGCTGTTTCAAAATCAATATATACTGCTTTCCCTTTTGTTATATGATGTTGCTCGCTGCTTAATCCTTTCTTAAATCCAGGAGCAATATACAGTGCCAGTATTCTAAGGAGATATTGTTTTACGGTAGTTTTTTTATGGCCTCTTTCTTTTTCTAATATCTCTTTATTGCATGAATTACAGTGCAGCAGCATTTCAATAACATTCATTTTACCCCACCGTGGCTCACATCCTTCTTTTAGCTGTTTAGCCCGATTGATAATACTTTCAGCAGATTTTCTATTAAATAAATTTTTTTTCATTTTTTGTTTTTAATGAGTTTTAACTGATGTGTTTTTATATATCAATATAAACATGGTTATTGCCAGCAGCAGTATACCACTAAGAACATAGTTAGGGGATAAAGTGCCTGGATACTGATCTGTTTTTATTATCTCATGTGTAATAAAAAAGATACAGTTGCCTGCCCAGTGCATGCTTCCAGTTGTCCATATTTGACCCGTTTTTACAATCGGTATCATGAACAGTACACCCAATAAAAAGAGGTAGGTATATGTTTGCATTCCGTCATGCAGCCTGTAAATATGATTAAACAGGTACAATGCAGCAGAAAATAAAACAAGCAGTATAGGGCTCAGCCTGTGTTTTAAATGCTGGTATACATATCCACGTGTTAAAACATCTTCAGAAAAAGACGAGAATAAATTCCCAAAAAGAAATAAACAAAGCGGTTTAAATATTGTGCCTGGTGCAGGCATTTGTTTAACAAATTCAATTCCCCACAGCAATGAAATAAAATAGCTGATGCTGTAAATAAATACGCCGGTTACAGTACCATATATCATTTGCTTCCATGCAATGTCTCCCTTTATAAAGCCCCATGCAGAAAGCCCCTTACCAAATTGCCAGCGGGCAATTAACCAGGCTGCAAAAAAGAATAAAGCCTGAAACAGCAAAAAACCAATAGCACTGTTTTTAAACAGTATCATGTACTCGGCAGTATGGTAAAGGGCAAACAAAATTAAAAATCCCACTATTGCTCTTACATAATAAAACCTGTTCCATGTCATAATAAATATTTTCATTTTTAAAATGCTTCTCCAATATTGATATAGAAATTACGGTTGCCATTCCCCTAGCCAACATCCATACGTAAATTCAGGTGATGTTGTTTGCTGATGGTTCTTCTAAATCCAAAGCCAAGGGAATGTTGCAGATCTTTTAGATTGATGCCATCTATTGAGTTGCTTACTTTACCGGCACCGGCAAATAATACCAGGCCTCTGTTGCCAACCAGGTGTTTCCTGTATTCAGCCTGCATGGCCAGTAAATCCTTGTCCCTGAAACGGCCTGCATAAAAACCTCTCATAATATCCGGTAACAACTCTATGCAGCGCAAAAAAGGCATACCAAAAACAGGAAACAGGAACAGGAAAAATGGCAATTGAAAATACCTGCCTATTGCCAGGCATGTGATGGCCGACAAGAAAATGGCCACATTTTTTTTAATAGCTGATTGAGATTGCATGGTAATATTTGCGATTTGTTTCAAAAAAATTGAACAATGCAAATCTACCGCCTGCAACAGGCTACCTGCAAATCAAAGGTATGACTATCAATAATTTGGGATGAAATGCAACAGGCGGGATGAATGACAAACTATTGGGATAAAATGCAGGCATCTAGCTAAACTAGCGCTTGCAATGCCAGGTGTAATTGGGTGCCCTTTGCTCTCGATACCGGTATCACCTGTTGAACATCTTTTAGCGTAAGCCGGTATCCCTGGGCATTGCCTTCTACGGACTGAACCATTTTAAGGTTAACAATATAGGCACGATGACAGCGGAAGATAAAAGGTGTAGTTGCCACAAAGCCTTCAGCCCTGGTGAGTGTACCCCTCAGTAGCTTTTTTGAAATGCCACTACCCTCCCTGTACACTAATTCAAAATAGTTATCCTGCGAACTGATGTAGTAAAGATCTTCACCGCTCAATTCAAGTTTTTCGTTTTGATTTTCACCGGTAAAGCTGATTCTTTTTTCGGTTGAGGTACCTTCTGGCTGTGCCTGCGTTATTTCATCAATTTCTTTATTGAATATTACCGCTTCTTTTAAGTGTTGCTTCAGCAGGTAATTTTGTTTTAGCAACACCATTACAATAATCGGCATGATGGAGCAAAGCAGTACATACAATTCAATCTTTAAGAAACTGAACATGCTCAATGGAAATGCGTCAATGGCAACCGCATATAAAAAGCAGGTGATGCCAATTATAAACAGTTGTATAATAGCCCAGGCAAGCTGTGTAACTACTTTCCAGTTCTGTTCATTAAAAATACCCGGGAAAAAGCGATAGGCGATAAAATCGTTAAATGTAACCGTGATAAAAATAATTAAGCCGTATGCTATAATAATATAGCTGCGTTCATAGCTGTACACATTTAAACCAAAGGGACGGAACATCAATAAGAACAGCATTACAAAAAGAGAAAAAAATAGATTTCTCCTGTGCGTATCACTGTAATACGTGAATGGATATGGCTGATTCAATAGCGGTTTCATACGCTGCAAAAATATCTTTCTTACAGTAAAAAATAGCCGGTGTGCAATCAATTATACAGCAGCAAGGTTTTAAACACCTTATAGCGCTTCCTATTTTTTCAACAGATCATCAATAACCTGCTTTGACCTTCATTTTCCTGTGGTGCCCGGTGAATGCAGGGCGGCACTTTGCTTTGAGGATAATCGGTGGCCAGCCTTCATAAATTGCCAATGCCAAGGTTAACAGGGGTGGCACCGGGTGCAGCCATATAATGCAGATCAAAAAAATGTTCCGCTAAAAAGTCTTTAAAACCGTCATCGGGCCCATTGTATAGTTTCTTAAGCTCGTCCTGTATTGCAGGAACCAATATCTTTTGTACAGCCTGCCCGTTGGGTAAAATATCGCTGCAGGCACCATAATAAGTACATAGAAAAGTATCCGTTGGCACAGGCGAACGGTCTGCATGATAAGAATACACATCTGTAGGAAAAAAAGAATTGTCATCATCCCTCTCATAATACCTGATGATATTGAGTGTTGGCTGTGCACCATATGCTTTAAGTAAATAATAATCCTCTAATAAAATTGCACGGGCAAGTTGTGCCTCTTTACCCAGCTCCAGCGCATTAAGTGCTGCTGGCTCAAGCACCGTTATGTTTTCCTCCGCTGCTGCCTTGTAAACGATTTCTTCAAAATTACCCACCAGTGTGCGTGACCAGCAAATCGCATTGATTGCCCCGTTAAAAGGTATGGAAACAAGTTCATCAAAACTATTGACATAAAGTAATTGACTACCTGCAACAGGTACATTCATCATTGATAAAAAGTTTACATAAAGATAGCGGCTTAATACGCAAAATGCTTTGATGACAGTAAGAGTTTAAAAGCACTTTTTATCCATGCATCTTAACTGTGCACATTAGATACTTATCAATGCAGGATACATGCATAGAAAACATTACATTGAAGAAGGTTAATTAATTCAAAAATTTCATAAATCATTTGATGCCTGCTTTTTCCTCTGATAGGTTATCGCTATCTTCACAGCATGAGGTTATTATTATCTATATTACTATTTTGTTTTGCATTTACACCGACGTTGGAGGTAAATGCAAATAGTAATAGTAACCCTGCAACTGTTGATGTAAAGAAGCCATCCCCTCACACATCATTTGTAAAAGGTACAGTAAAGCCTGAACTGGCAGCAGAGCTAAGGCCTGGGTTCCAGGTTGCTGCAGGTGCTGCAAGGGTTAAAAATTTGTCTGCTGTGCCATTTTTTTATGCAACAGAAGTTGGTTTTACCTCGTCCTTCCCTGTTCTCAATAAACAATATGATGATCGGCATACCGATCATCAGCCCATTGGTTTAAAACTTCTCTTTCCCAAACACTATTTCTGGTAGCACCTACCTGTTTTGCAGGATATCAATGATTCATCGCTGTTGTTTTTTACAGAGATGAAGTCAACTATAAACCATTAATCAAAATACTATGTCTACCTTTCTTACAGCTGCAATTGTTATTGCAGGCACTATGGCCATTGTATGGCTGCTAATCATTATTAATAAAAAAAATAACCGCAATAAAACCGCCTTATTACTGGATACTTTTAACAGGCAAGCTGCCGCACAGGGCATTTCCCTTTCAGGGCAGGAAATTTTAAATGATCATATCATTGGATTGGACGGATTAAGGCAAGAGGTGCTGGTATATAATTTTGATGAAGCGCCCATTTTTACCAGCATTGTTTTAGATGAAGTAAAAGAATGTACTGTTTTAAAAGAATTTGAAACAGTAAGCTATGGTAGTTCAAAAAAAATAGTAGAGGAGTTAGAACTGCGATACATCTTTTTACAGTTTAAGTATAAACACAAGGCTCCTGATTTTTTCATTCCATTTTATAACAGCCGTATCAATTCTATTTACGAAAAAGCGCCGCTGGAAGAGAAAGCAAAACAATGGCAGCTTTTATTATCAAAAATGCTAAATAAGCCCATACACGCCAGGGCTTAACGTCTTTCCTATAACATCATTTTTAAACAAAAAAATACACATATGAAAATCAAAGTA
>CAZDHQ010000277.1:0-6281 GCA_964505135.1 uncultured Ferruginibacter sp. | reverse complement strand
CAAGCAAGTATGATATCAATCTTTTCTCGTCTAAAAATAAGGGCAACGATGATGGCGTGGCTGCCAAACTGCAGTTAGTAAAAGAAGGCCAGCCCATTCACCTTTTTCAGAAATCACTGCAGTTACAGAGCAATATCGGTGTTGAATATGTAAACAAACGCTTTAAGCCATTGGAGCGATTAAGAAATGTTGAATTCAACAGGGACTGGAGTTTGCCTTATGTAGTGAGTGCGGCAGACGAACGGATCATGAATGCGGCAGCCGGAGTGGAAGATAAATCAGGTAATTCAGCCCGGTATGAAATAGTGAATTATAACAGGAGTGATGGCTTCAATGGTTATCGTCACCTGCTGCAGAACAGGTTAACGGTGCAGGGATGGAAACTCTATAACCAGTTCAGTTTTACCAATATCAATTCACTAGATCAAAAAGGTTCTTATTTTCGGCCAACCGTTGACGTTAGCCGGGAACTAACCCATTTTAAAAAGATCAGCATTGGCGCTAATTATTCCGGTGAATATAATAAACAAAGCATCAAACAGTATGATACTTTATCTCCATTAAGTTTTGGTTTTACTACCTGGCAGGCATATATAAAGTCAGATGTATCGAAGCTGAACAAATGGGGGATTAACTATTTTACAAGAAAAGATTATTATCCAACAGGCAACAAATTATTACAGGCAGACAGAAGCCAAAACATCAATTTCAATACAGAATTGCTGCAAAGCGAAAAGCATCAGCTAAAGCTAAATGTTACTTACCGCAAGTTGCAAATATTAAACAGCACATTGTCCAAACAAAAGGATGATGAATCTTTACTCGGTCGGGCCGAATATTTAGTAAATGAATGGAAAGGTTTGCTAACGGGAAATCTTTTGTATGAAGTAGGTGCAGGGCAGGAGCAGAAACGAGAATTTACATTTATTGAAGTGCCTGCCGGTCAGGGCGAGTACACCTGGATCGATTATAACAACAATGGTTTAAAAGAATTAAATGAATTTGAAGTGGCAGCCTTCCAGGATCAGCGCAAATACATACGGGTATTTACACCTACAAACCAGTTTGTGAAAGCAAACTATATACAGTTTAACTATAACATAGAGCTCAACCCCAGAGCGATAATCAAGGCCGAAACAGCCACTGGCTTTAAAAAATTTCTTACCAGGATCAGCACCGCATCTTCTTTGCAGATCAGTAAAAAAAGTATTGCTGTGGGTAATTTTGAATTCAATCCATTTAGTAATGCCCTGGGAGATACCAACCTGCTGTCGCTAAGTTCTTTCTTATCCAATACTTTTTTCTTTAACAGGAACAGTGCTGTATGGGGAATGGATGTTACACACTTCTTAAACAATGGTAAATCACTGCTTACCTATGGTGTAGAAAGCAGGCGGCAAAGAAATCTCTCGATGAAATTCCGGTGGAATATCAGCAGGCAAATTGCTACTAATATCACTGCTAAATCTATCACCAATGATTTGGTTACACCAAAGTTTAGCAACAGGAACTACGCCATCAATCAAACGGTGCTGGAACCTTCTGTAAGTTTTATTAAAGGAACAAAAATGCGTTTTACTGTGGGCTACAGTTTTAGTGATAAACAAAATGCTGGCGGCTTTAATGAAAAAGCCACCAGCAGTGCCTTGAACACTGAATTAAAATACAATGTGCTTTCCAGCAGCAGTATCAATACCAAGTTCTCTTTAAATAATATCAACTTTAAATATGCCGAGGGAGGCTCTGCTAACTCAACTGTGGGGTATATCATGCTGGATGGTTTATTACCCGGTAAAAACTATTTGTGGAATACAGAATATACAAAGCGGCTCTCTGGAAATATTGAATTAAGTGTACAATACGAAGGAAGAAAGCCCGGCACTGCAAGAACCGTGCACATCGGCAGGGCAAGCGTTAGGGCCATCTTCTAATCTATAAGACAGGTGAGAATAGTCTTGCTACTTTTTCAGGTAACTGTTTCCTTAGCGGTCTTGCCAGCCATTCATCTTTATCAATTTGTTTTGCATCTTTCAAGTCCTGAAAAAATAGTTGACTCATCTGTTCTGCAAACTCATTATCGTACACAATGGCATTCACTTCAAAGTTCAGTTCAAAACTACGGTAGTCCATATTAGCCGTTCCTATTACAGAGAGTTGCCTGTCTGTTACAATAGTCTTGGCATGTACAAATCCTTTTTGATAACAATAGACTTCCACTCCGCAACGTAATAACTGGTTATAATAAGAACGGGCAGCTGCATTCACCAGTTTTGAATCACTGATGCCTGGTACCAATAGTTTTACTTTCAGTCCACTCAAAGCCGCCATGCACAAAGCATCCATGATACTATCGCCTGGAATAAAATAGGGTGTAGTAATTAAAATTTCTTCTTTGGCCAAACTAATTGCCTGTAACAAAGAGTACAAAATAGATGGGCTGGGAGAGTCTGGCCCACCGGCGGCAATTTGAACATAGGAACCATTCTCTTTTGATGCTACTGCTGGAAAATATTGATCATTGATCTCAAAAGCAGCATCGCCGCAACAGAAATTCCAGTCAGTGATAAAAAGATATTGCAGGTAAAAAACTGCAGGGCCATTAATCTTTACATGTGTATCACGCCAGAATAATTTTTTAAGATCATCCTTGTTTACATATTTATCACTAACGTTGATGCCACCTACAAATGCAGTGTTGCCATCAATTACTACAATCTTTCTATGGTTGCGGTAATTAAACCTGTTGGCAAGCAAATAGAATTTTATTTTATGAAAAGCAAATATTTCAATACCGGCATCCTTCATTTTCTTTTCCAAAGATGACTTGATGCCCGGGCTTCCAAAATCATCATAGATAAAACGAATCTTTATTCCCTGTTTTGCTTTTTCTATTAACAACTCAATTACGCTCATACCCGTCTCATCACATTCATAGATGTAGTATTCTAAATGTATATGATGCCTTGCATTGCGAATGCTTTCGAGTAATTCTGGAAATTTTGTTTCACCATTCGCCAACAATTTCACCTCATTGCCTTTTGTAAGCGGACTGCCCAAATCTTTCAACAACATGTTTGATAGTTCTGAATACCGTTTTACTGTGTCATCGGCATCCTGCATTACTTTATCATAGCGGCCAATGTTCTCTCTCAATTTTTCAATGATGAAACCGTTTTCTCTCATCTTCTTTGAATATCTCTTTTTCTTCCAGTAGTTGATACCGAAGGTGAGGTAGAACAGTATGCCAAATACAGGTATGAACAGGCAGAATAAAATATAGGCAAGCGTCTTGCTGGTGCTGTGTGTTTCGAATAAGATTCTTATCAGCACAGCAATTACAATAATAATATAAACAGCAATAGTTATAGAATACCAGTTCATGTTTTACAGGAGAATTGACTAAGCTATTACACATTATACATGGAATTTGTTTAACAAAAAATAACACCCTCCAATTGGAAGGGGCTATGATCACACTATAAACAAGCCTTGATCTCTTCAACAGTATCAAGGAAAGCTTTCTCCTGTTTGATGTCCCTGCGCCATGCAAGGTCTCTTTCAATCAGGTCAATTTCTTTTTTGATAGTGGCACCTGCTTTACCCGGCTCATTACCTAAAATGATCACAGTATCTGAAATGGCTACTGAAGTACTGATATCATGCGATACGATGATCAGCGTTTTCATCTCATCTGAAACAGAAACCTGCAATAACAAGTCAGTAACTCTATCCAGCACACACACATCCAGGCCGGAGAATGGCTCATCCAGCAATAAGAAGTCAGAACCTTTCAGCAACTGCTGAATAATGCTTGCTCTCTGCCTTTGCCCGCCAGATAGTTGTTGCGGATATTTTTGCAATGCATCTTCTATGTGGAAAGAAGCAGCATAGGTTTTAATCATTTCATCCTCCCTGCCTTTGATGGCCTTGTTCATTTTAGCAGCCAGCATTAATGAGCTGTATACGGTTCTCCATTCAAACAAATAATAGTTTTGAAAGATCACGCCCATATCACCTGCCTGCACTGTTTTGTGATCTTGTGTGGTAACGGTGCCGCCTGTAGGTTTTTGCAGGCCTGATAAAATTTTAAACAATTGTGTTTTACCAATACCGCTTCTGCCAATGAGTGAAACTACCTGCCCCTGCTGCATTCCGGGACGCTGAATGTCTTTGATAGTAAAATTGATGTCTCTCAAAATTACTTTGTCGTCATAACTCAACTGGATGTCATTTGCTTCCAGCAGTGTTGTTGTTTTTGTATAAACTGTCATGATGTTGCCTGTTTTAATTTACTGTGAGGGAACAACCAGTTACGGGTGGCCCCAAACAAAAAGTCAAATAATAATCCTGTTATAAAAATTACGAGCTGCAATGCGATCACATTGGTTAGGTCATTGTACTTATTGTACTTGATTAGTAAAGAACCAATACCGCCTTCACTCATGCTCAAGCCTTCCACCATCGTAATCATCAGCCAGGAGATGGCAAAGTTTTGACGCAGTATTTCAAATACCTGGTCTGCCTTACCCACAATGATCACTTCATACAAAGTTTGCCAGTTGCTGTAACCAAGTGTTTTACACAATTCAAATTCCTGTTTATCAATATTGAGAATCACAGAAAGAAAGGATGTGGTAAAAAATGGTACAATGCCAAACACAAGCAATGATAATTTCAATTGGCTGCCATCCTGTGTAAGCAGCGTGAAGATGAAGATCAAACCGGTTAAGGTTAAGTACCTGCACTTTACAATAAACTGTGCAATGCTTTTAAAGAATGGTATCACAGAAGCATAGCTGAAAAATAAAGTGATGATGATGGAATACAGCATTGCTTTTAATGTAAGCACCAAACTGATCAGCATATTATCCAGCAACTGCTTGCTTGTAATTAATTTTCCAAAGGCTGCAGCAATAGCACCTGGCTTCGGTATCAAACCTGCAGCACTCACTTGCCACAGCACCAGTGTTACCGATGCCTGCAGTACAATCATAATAATGAATGTTTGCCTGCTGACCTGTCCAAAAGGTTTAAATATATTTTTCATGCTTTTAGTTTTTAAGAGGTTGAATGAGGTGCATCCTCACCGAATGCACCTTCATTTCAATTTTCAATTTTCAATTTTTCATTGTTACTCACCCAGCACAATCTCCACCCTTCTGTTCTTACTCTTACCAGCCTCACTGCTGTTATCAGCAATTGGTTTAGTGCTACCAAAACCTTTTGCTTCCATACGGTTTTCAGCAAGACCTTTCTTTTGTAAGTAAGCTTTCACAGCATCCGCTCTCTTTTCAGACAACGGGATGTTTACTGCATCACTACCACTGTTGTCGGTGTGGCCATACACGCCAATCTTTAAACCTTCAGCTACCACTGCGGATTCAAATATTTGATCCAGCAGTTTATAAGAAGCAGCTTTGATATTTGCAGAACCAGTTTCAAACTCAATGCTGTAGCTCTTTGAAGAAACAGCAGAAGTAATCTGGTCTGCATAGTTGGTTTGTATTGCTTTACCTTCCATCAGCTCAGGGTGATTGGATATCACACTCAATAAAAAGCTTTTGTCAACGGCCTTTTCATAAGGCATAAATGTTGGCATCAATGATGGATACAATTGCACCATCAGGTTGCCAAATGTGTTGTACACAGCTTTATAACGGTCAACCTTATCCGCACCCAGGCCAAAAGTATTGGCCATGTCTGAAAGGTTGAATACAGTGGAACCACCGAGGTTTACCTGCAGACCTGTGATGTCTTTCTCCACACTACCATTGTAATACTTTAACCAGTAAGCGGCATCTTTTTCCTGGTATACTTCAGCACTTACTTTAGCAGCAAATTCTTTTGCTTCATTGTAAGAACGAACCTGGTCGCCGGCCTGGGCCAATGCAATGATCATATTCTCAATATCAGTTCTGTGATCATTCGCCCATTTTCTAATTGCAATGGTTTGGTTAGGCATTTGAGATGCATACTGTTTGGTGTTAGCTATTGTAACCAGTCCACCTTTCTTGGTTGAAACGTTTACGTCACCAGGTGTCCAAGTAGCTACAGCGTCTACACCCACCGTTGTATCCCTGCCAGTTGTCTTGCCCTTCATCACCACTTTTCTTTTTTCTGTATAACCTGCGATGTACTTGTTAGGAGCATCCAGGAAGTCATTTGCAGCAATGATGTTGATGGCTTCTGCATCATAGGTGGTTTCATCGGGGTTTACTTTTAAACCGTTGTCACCAGCCCATTTCAGCAGGATGTTGATATCACCGTCACGCAACACACCA
>CAZDHQ010000276.1:1096-6286 GCA_964505135.1 uncultured Ferruginibacter sp. | reverse complement strand
AATGCATATCAAACCGTGTGGTAAACTAAAAATTAGAAATTATCAACGGAAATAAAATAAATAATATAAATAGCAATATGAGTGTTTTGTATTTAATAATAATTTACCGCACATAGATTAAGTATTTTTCTATCAAAAATGAAAATTTATTTAATTTCATTAAGTACAATAACCAAGTTTAAAATATTAGTAAATTTTATAACAGACAGTAGCAATTATGGCGTCAAAATTTAACCTGGATAAATTAGATCTGCAGATTATACATGAGATGATGGAAACCGCTGAAATCTCTTATGCTGAATTGGGAAAGAAGCTATTTGTTAGCGGCGGCACTATTCACGTGAGAATAAAGAAACTGCAGGAATTAAATATCGTAAAAGGTACCAGGTTAAACGTAGACTTAAAGCAACTGGGCTACGATATTACCGCCTTTGTGGGCATTTATCTTGAAAAAAGTTCTTTGTATGATGCGGTAGCAAAAGAGTTGGAAAACATTCCCGAGATTGTGCGGCTAAACTATATTACAGGCAATTACAGTATGTTTTTGGAGATTGTATGTAAAGACATTGCCCAACTGCGTTATGTACTGCATGATGAACTGCAAAAAATAAAAGGAATTGAGAGAACGGAAACATTTATTTCTCTGGAAGAGGGCTTTAACCGAAATGTACAGGTAGCTCCTGTTGATTAGTTTCTCACATCTACAGCATCTCTTAAACCATTTCCAAGCAAATTAAAAGCTAGCACAAGTAACATAATGGCAAAACCTGGAGCCAGCGCAAGCATTGGGTTATGTGTAATGATAAAATTGTAGTTCTCTTTGATCATTAAACCCCAGCTTGGTTGCGGCGGCTGCACGCCAATTCCCAAAAAGCTCAACCCGGCCTCAATTATAATAGCGGTGGCGAAGTTGCTTGCTGCAATTACCATTAATGGTCCGAAAATATTGGGTAAGATATGCCTTGTAATAATTCTAAAGTTATGTAAACCCAATGCTTTTGCAGCCTGTATATATTCCAGTTCTTTTAAGGCCAGCACCTGCCCTCTTACCAATCTTGCAACTGACACCCACATGGTTAACCCTACCGCTATAAAGATCTGCCAAAAGCCTTTTCCCAATGCTAAAGTGATAGCAAATACAAGTAAAAGGGTCGGGATACTCCAGGTAACATTAACTAACCACATAATTATTTTATCTGTTAATTCTCCATAATACCCGGCGGCTGCACCCAGTAAAATACCCAGTAATAAAGAAATGATTACTGCAATTAAACCAACGGCAAGGCTAACCCGGGTACCCACCAATAAGCGACTTAAAATATCCCTTCCAAACTTATCAGTACCCAGCCAGTATTTTTTTGTGACTATAAAATCATTTTGAAGCTGCTGCGGTTGCTGTTTGGTAAGCTGGTTGATAGAAAATACTTGCAATAGACTGGTATCCTCATCAATATACTTTTTCACAAAAAGACTGTCATTTTTGATAGCATATTCTTTTATTGGTATGAGTCTGGCCTCTACTGCTTCACCGGTCAAAAGACGTTGAAACATATTGTTGGTATTTTTTTCTTCCTTGGGGATTGTTAGGAATAACTGTTTGTAACCTGGTTTTCTGGCTTGTATTTCTACGGTTTGCAAATCGGCATTAGAGGAATGGTCTGGCGCAAGGTAGTAACAAAAAACGGCGATGAAAACAGCGAAGCAAATAATAACTAACCCAAACATAGCCGCCCTATTTTTTTTTAACCTAACCCATACTTGTGATAAAAAGCTTTGCTCCTGCATAATTGAAAGATAACAAACTTACATTAATGTGTTGTGCTGCATTTAAACATAAGGAGTAGTTCACTGCGTTTAGAAAAACTTCAACTATTGAGTAAAAACAACCGCCCGTTTAAAAGTCATTTAATAAACATTTGAAAAGAGTGAAAAAAATTAACTATTCACTGCCCAGATAGATTATCTTACATTATAATGTTTTATTTTTGCCGCCTCTGAAATAACAGTACCCAAAGACAAGTATTAACTAAAACAAAATTTTATGAGACGAATTACCTCCACCTTACTCCTTTTATCTGTGGCAGTTTCAATCCAGGCACAGCAATACGGCGGCCCTAAAAAAGGCGCAGCAATTGGCTTTAGTGCTAATGGGGTTGACTTTTCTGCATCAGTTCCCAAAATTGGTAAACTTGATCCCGGTTTTTCAGTAATGTACTGGCAGGGACTTACCAAAAACTTTGATTTCTCTTTACGCTACAATGGGCTTTTTACTGATTACTCAAAAAAGCTATCCGTTAGCAACCAATATACAAATGAATTTGAAGGTGCCTTTCACGGAAGGTTTTTGGCTAATAACCATTTGTTTAATCCATTTCTTACTGCGGGAATAGGCTATGGTAATTATGGTCCAAAAACGTGGGCGCCCTATGTGCCACTCGGAGGCGGATTGCAGGTTAACCTGGCTAATGAAGGTTATATTTTCCTTCAGGCAAATTACAGGAAAACACTTGCTACCGAGAAATTAGACAATAACATGTTTTATTCTCTTGGTTTTGCGCAAAGCATAAAAAGAACAGAAGCTAAAACACCAGTGGCACCTTTGCCTCCGGTGCCGGTAGTGGCAGACCGGGATAACGACGGTGTTGCAGATGCAGACGATGCATGCCCGGATGTAGCAGGAGTAGCTGCTTTAAAAGGTTGTCCTGATACAGACGGAGACGGTGTTGTAGATAGTGAAGATAAATGTCCTACCGTAAAAGGATTGGCGAAATACCAGGGTTGCCCAATACCCGATACAGATGGAGACGGGATTAATGATGAAGAAGATAAATGTCCATCTGTAGCAGGTGTGGCCCGTTACCAGGGTTGTCCTATTCCTGATAAAGATAACGACGGTGTAAACGATGAGGAAGATAAGTGTCCGTCTGAGGCTGGTCCAGCAAGCAATCACGGTTGTCCTGAAATCAAACAGGAAGTGATTAACAAGATTAATATGAGTGCAAAGAATATTTTCTTTGCAACGGGCAGTGCTAAATTGTTGGCTAAATCAAATGCTTCTTTAAATAACATCTACAGCATCTTGAATGATAATCCAACTTATATGGCTGATATTTCAGGCCATACTGATAACACTGGTAAAGCAGAAAAAAACCAGGCGATATCTGAAGCAAGAGCTAATGCGGTAAAGGCTTACCTGGTAAGCAAAGGGATAGATGAAAGCAGGTTAACCGCCGCAGGTTACGGCCAGGACAAACCGGTTGCAAATAATAAAACTGCAGCAGGCCGTGCAAAAAACAGGAGAGTAGAGATTGGTATTAGGAATTATTAATTCAACCTATCTAAATAAAAATCGCCCCACAAAACTGTGGGGCGATTTGATTTTATAAATCTTACTCATGTTAGTTGATCAACTGTTTGCCAAAATAAGATTGTAGCACTTCTGGTATTACTATACCTTCTGCTGTTTGCTTATTCTCCAGTAAACAGGCTACGATTCTTGGCAGCGCTAATGAAGAACCGTTCAATGTATGCACCAGCTGCGTTTTACCATTCGCATCCTTATACCTGGTTTTCATCCGGTTGCTTTGGAAGCTTTCAAAATTACTTACAGAACTAACTTCAAGCCATTTCTGCTGTGCTGCACTAAACACTTCAAAATCGTAGGTAAGGGCACTTGCAAAACCCATATCACCGCCGCATAAACGCAAAATGCGGTAAGGTAATTCAAGACTTTGCAATAGTTTTTCTACATGGTTCACCATTTCTTCCAGCACTTCATAGCTGTTTTCAGGCTTTACTATTTGTATTATTTCCACCTTATCAAACTGGTGTACCCTGTTTAATCCTCTTACGTCAGAACCAAAGCTGCCAGCTTCCCTCCTAAAACAAGGTGTATAGGCGGTCATCTTTACGGGCAAATCATTTTCTTTGATGATCTCATCTCTGTAAATATTGGTTACAGGAACTTCAGCAGTGGGAATCAGGTAAAAATTATCAGCCGTTGCAAAATACATCTGACCTTCTTTATCAGGCAACTGCCCGGTGCCGAAGGCAGAGGCTTCATTTACCATTAATGGAGGTAGGTATTCTGTGTAACCTGCAGCCGTATTGTAATCCAGAAAATACTGAATTAATGAACGCTGTAATTTGGCCCCTTTGCCTTTGTACAGCGGGAAGCCGCTGCCAGTAATTTTACTTCCGGTTTCAAAATCTACCAGGTCATATTTTTTTATCAGGTCCCAATGGGGAACAGCATCTGCAGCCAATGCAGGCTTTTTTCCACCCTCTCTTACTACCACATTTTCCTGCGGTGTTTTACCAGTCGGTACTGTGCTATGGGGGAGATTAGGAAGCTTGACTAATTCATCCTGCAATTTTTTCTCAGCTATACCCAGCTGCTCGTTTAATTGCTGAATGGAGTTTTTGTATTGCGATACTTCGTTTCTTTTTTGTTCTGCTTTTTCTTTCTCACCTTTTCCCATCAGCATACCAATTTCTTTGCTGGAAGCATTCATGGTTGCCTGTAATGTTTCCGCTTCTACTTTTAATTTTCTTACCTGTTCATCCAGGCTAATAATAGTGTCTACAATAGTAATATCACCAAAATGTTTTACTGCCAGTCTTTCTTTAACCAGTGCGGTATTTTGGCGAATAAAATTGATCTGTAACATAGATTCCGTAAAAATTTCGTCAAAGGTAATGGATAAAAATTGCAGGGCATATACGCAGATGAAGGTTACTACATTTGCTCAGGTTTAACTTTCTTTGGTTGGGTAGCTTTTTCATCAGCCTATCTTTGCAATATGCAACAGGCAAAAGACGATATACAGGTAAGGTGGCTTAAACTGCGGATAATGCTTAAAGAAAAATATGGCATCAAGCCCGAAATGGATGGCATCTTATTTTTAATTGGTGTGCAGGAGTTGGGTACAGGTAAACAGGAATATACAAAGGAACAAAAACAAGATCTGATGCATATTGCAGTTTGCACAATATTGGCGCCCAGTGGCTACTATCAATTAGAAGGATACGATGAGGAGGGTTGGCCTCATTTTAAACAGTTAAAAGCTTTACCCGAACTGAATTTAACAGAACAAGAAAATTTTCTTCGTGACCATGTTTTACTTTATTTTGACCAGCTTTTCAATTAATAGGTTATACGATCTATGAAAAAAATGATACTAAGTCAAT
>CAZDHQ010000276.1:0-1086 GCA_964505135.1 uncultured Ferruginibacter sp. | reverse complement strand
TGATAGCAGCCCTGGCTATATTTTACTTTTCAACTGCTGAAGCACAGGTTAAGAAGACAAATAAAAAGCCGGTGGCTAAACAGAAAGTGGTGAAGCCCGTGGTACCTGCTGTAACAAGATCAACTGATGACGCTACCATTACACGTGTAAAAATTACTACTAGTTTTGGTGAGATGATTGTGCGGTTATATAACAAAACACCCATGCACCGGGATAATTTCATCAAGCTGGTAAAGAATCACTTTTACGATAGCCTGCTCTTTCATCGTGTTATTAATACCTTCATGATACAGGGCGGTGATCCTAACAGCAAAAATGCAGAAACAGGCAGTTTTTTGGGTGAAGGAGATGTGGGCTATACCATCCCGGCAGAGTTTGATACCACACTTTATCACAAAAGAGGTGCACTCTGTGCGGCCAGAACAGATAATCCTGAAAAAGCCAGCAGTGGTTGCCAGTTTTACATAGTGCAGGGTAAAACTTACAGCGATGGTCAACTGGATATGCTTTCCATGAAAAATCATGTTTGGTACTCACCTGCTAAAAGAATGACCTATAAAATGATTGGCGGCACGCCGCAATTAGATATGAACTACACGGTATTTGGTGAAGTAGAAAGCGGACTTGAAGTAATTGATAAAATTGCTACTACGCCAAGAGATAATAATAACCGGCCTTTAACAGATGTGAGAATGCGGATGGAATTGTTATAAATTGCCTTCAAATATTTCATATACAAATAAGCAACGAGTTATTTAACTTGCACCAACTTTACAGAACTCAAATCTCAATTTATTTTTATGAACGTCCCAGCCAGTCTACGCTACACCAAAGATCACGAATGGATTTCTTTAGATGGTAATGTTGCCACCGTAGGCATTACAGATTTTGCCCAGGGCGAGTTGGGCGATATTGTTTATATCGACATTACTACCAAAGGAAAATCCCTGGCTGCTGAAGAAGTATTTGGTACAGTAGAAGCGGTAAAAACCGTAAGTGACCTGTTTCTTCCTGTAAAAGGCACTATTTTAGAAGTAAATCCGTTATTGGAATCTCAGCCAGAGCTGGTAAATACAGATCCATATG
>CAZDHQ010000275.1:6078-6328 GCA_964505135.1 uncultured Ferruginibacter sp. | reverse complement strand
CAGGCTCCCATCATTTTTTAGGCATTGATAATCCCGGGTTGGTTAAAAATCTTTCTAACTGGCGTCCTGATGCCGTACTGGTGTATGGCTGGAATTTTAAAAGCCATTTGAAAGTGCTCAGGTATTTTCATAAAAAGATCCCGGTCTTATTCAGGGGCGACTCTAACCTGTTAAAAAATAGTAATGGCATTAAATCTATTGCAAGAACTTTTTTTTTAAGATGGGTCTACCGCCATGTGGATTATGCATT
>CAZDHQ010000275.1:0-6068 GCA_964505135.1 uncultured Ferruginibacter sp. | reverse complement strand
AATAAGGATTATTTTTTAAACTGTGGATTAAAGGAAAACCAGCTTTTGTATGCGCCACATGCAGTGGACAATGCTTTTTTTGCTGATGAAGAAGATCGCTTTACAGCGGAGGCAAAAGAATACAGGAGAAAACTGGGATTTGAGGATGAAGATATAGTGCTCTTATTTGCAGGCAAATTGGAACCGGTGAAGAATGTGTTTTACCTGCTTGATTTGATGACCTGGTTGCCAAATGATAATCTCAAATTATTGATTGTGGGTAACGGCATGCTGAGAGATGAACTAAAAGCAAAAGCAGCTGCTGATAAAAGAATTGTTTTTTTAGATTTTCAGAACCAAAGTAAGATGCCGGTAATTTATCGAATAGGAGATCTATTCATATTGCCATCCTTTAGTGAAACCTGGGGCCTGTCATTAAACGAGGCGATGGCATGCAGCAGACCCATTATGGCTTCCGATAAGGTGGGTGCAGCAGTGGATTTGATTCATCATGAAAAAAATGGGATAATATTTTCTCATAGCGAAAAGGAACCTGTTACTAGTTTCCTGGCAAAGGTCTTAACCAATAAAGCCGAACTTTTAAAGATGGGGAATTATTCAAAACAGCTAATTTCAACATTTAACTATAAGCGGTTTTCTGAAGCTTTACATTTTTTAAATAATTAATTTTTATAAATCGGTTCACTTAAGCATAATTCACTTAATTTTTACGCAGATAGTTAACAAGCATGGTAAAATTTAAAATCGATCATCAAACGCAGGTACTGCTTTTTGCTCTTACCGTGTCAACATTGCTGTTTGATAATGGCTTTTTTATTTTTGTTCCATTGAGTGTTGTTCTTCTGCTGGCGTTTTTTTTGCACCAGCCATACAAGCCCGGCGTATTCACGGTATTGGCTATACAGCATTACCTGCAAATTGCTGCAGGTATTTGGCTATGCAATTACCTGGGTAAAGAAATTAATTACAATACAGCGTCAAGAACTACTGCTACCATGGCCAGCATGATAGGACTTGTATTCTTACTGGTGCCGGTGATATATGTTCAGTTTCGGTTACCGGTGCAAACAAGAACCTCACTAACAAGTTATGCCAGGCAATTTTCTTCCCAAAGAGTATTCATCCTTTATGTAATCTTATACTTTTTTACCAATTTTCTAAGTTACATCGCACTGGCTTCGGGCGGGCTTGCCCAGATTATCATAAGTCTTGTAAAAATTAAATGGATATTTTTCCTGCTCTTTGGATACCTATGTTATTTAAAAAAAGAAAATAAATGGTTGTTTTTCTTTTGTGTGCTATTTGAATTTCTGTCTGGTTTTTTAAGTGTTTTCTCCAATTTTAAAACGGTTATTTATTTCCTGGTGATTCTGCTCCTGCCGCTATTTGACAAGCTGGATATAAAGCAGGTTGTTTTTGGAATATTAATCGGAGTTTTTATGGGCACACTGGCTATAATGTGGACTGCCATAAAAGGCGAATACAGACAATACCTGAGTGGTGGGGTGAAAGGTCAGATAGTGAGTGATGATATTTCTACAAATGAATCTTTGGATAAGATTTACGAGTTGTCAAACAAAGTAAATAGCAGCCAGGTAAACACAGCTGTGGTAAGTTTCTTAGACAGGCTTCAATATACCTACCATTTCGCAAAAACAATAGATCGGGTGCCTGAAGTGATCCCGTTTCAGGACGGCGCAAACTGGCTAGATGATCTTGAATTCGCCACCACACCAAGATTTCTCAATCCTGATAAACCGATATTTGATGCTACTGAGAAAACAAAGAAATACACAGGTTTGAGATACCTTGGCAGGGATCAGGGAGTCTCATTCAGTCTTGGATATTTTCCTGAGTGTTATATTGATTTTGGTTTATATGGTATGATGTTTATGTTGCTTGCGCTCGGAGTTTTATATGCTTTACTTTACCGGTATTTTTTAAAAAAATCATCTGGTAATATATTGTTTAATTACTGTGTGGCCTGTGCTTTTTTTCTGGAGTTTAGCGCCCTTGAAATGGATGCTACTTATCTTTTGGGAAGGCTGTTCTCTTCAGTAGTAACTTTTATGCTGTTGGTAAGATTTGTCTTCCCTGCAATTATTGATTTTATTTCTGTTTCAAAAGAGATGGATGATTCATCTATAGCATTAAATACATAGGTGAGAATTGACTGTCTATTTATTATGTGATCTCCAAAGCAGGTGAAGCAAAAGTTTCCATTTTCTTACATTTTTAAATTTCTTTTTTTCTTTTGCCTGTTTTATTACGGAACACAGGCCATCGTTGGTTTGTCTGCGCCGGGCGGTCGCTATCATTCCTTTTTTATAGCCAAGTATTTTAATTATGTAGCAGGCTTGCGCAGTTTATTGCTGAATAATTCAAAGCTTGTCCTGGAGTTATTTGGTTATGATGTTTATCTAAAGGACGCTTTTACATTGAGATTAAAAAGCGGTATGGGAGTGCATGTTGTATATAGCTGTATCGGCTACGGCGTGATGAGTTTCTGGCTCTCCTTCATCCTTGCTAACCAGCTTTCCCTAAAAAGAAAAATCAAATGGATTGTAGGCGGCTTATTGATGATTTGGATAATAAATGTCGTAAGAATCAGTTTGATGCTGGTAGCAGTAAATGAAAAATGGCAATCGCCTTTCAATTTTGATAACCATACCTGGTTTAATATAGTGGCCTACATCGCCATTTTTACCATGATGTATTTTTTTGATGCTGCACAAAAAAGGGTAGCTGCAAAAACGGGAGATGAGCAGTAACAAAAAGAAACTGCTGATACTGATTGATTGGTTTGTGCCGGGGTTCAGAGCGGGCGGGCCGGTACAGTCTTGCGTAAATATTTGCCGATTGCTGAGCAAACAATATGATGTTTATGTATTGACAACAGATACTGATCATGGCACAACGGAACCTTATAAAAACATCACAGCCAACAAATGGATAAAAAATAAGGAGCTGGGCGTGCAGGTATTTTATGCAGCCAAAAAAACAATTTCTCTTAAACAGGTGAAAGAGCAAATTGCTGTTGTAAATGCAGACACGGTGTACCTGAATTTATTGTTCTCCTTTTATCTTACGCTTTACCCGCTTTGGTTAAAATTCAGGGGAGTGATTAAAAGTAAAGTGGTGCTTTGCCCTAGAGGTACTTTGTATGAAAGCGCATTGGATGTAAAGCGGTATAAGAAAACGCCGGTATTGGCTTTGCTTCGAAGCATACAAATCAACCGGCTGGTTCGTTTCCATGCAACCAATCAAAGAGAACAGGAAGCCGTACTGCACTATTTTCCCGGCAGCGAGGTAATGATTGCGAACAACCTGCCTGATATCAACCAGCCTTCTTTTTCATCCATTGAAAAACAGCTCGGCAGGTTGAATGCTGTGTTTGTTGCCCGTGTGGTGCCTATTAAGAATTTGCTTTTTGTGCTCAACTGTTTGAAGCAGGCGACTGGCAATATTCATCTTTCTATCATAGGCCCGGTAGAAGATAGCTTATACTGGCAAGCATGCCGGCAAGTGATGGAACAATTACCGGAACATATCAGCGTTCAGTATCATGGAGCAAAGGAACCGGGTGAAATAAAAGCAATGCTGCAACAGCATCATGTATTTATTTTGCCAACGAAGGGAGAGAACTTCGGCCATGCTATTTTTGAATCCCTGCTTGCAGGACGGCCTGTATTAATCAGTGATCAAACCCCCTGGAGAAACCTGCAGGAAGAAAAAGCCGGATGGGATATTGCATTAAATGAGCCTGGTCAATTTATAGAAGTGATCAATTATTTAACTGGCTGCAACCAGGAAATATATGATCAATATGCAAAAGGCGCCTGGAATTATACTCACCGGTTTATCAATGATCCCGGCCTGGTAAAACCTTACCAACTATTGTTTGAATGAAAGTAGACAACGCTTCTTATACAACTACCATTGATATTGGCGCCGGTAAACTGAAACAAATTTGCTGGTACCTGGTAAATGTACTGGTGTTTAAAAATGGATTGTTTGTGTCTTCCTCCTTTAAAGTTTTTTTATTGAAATGTTTTGGTGCAAACGTAGCAAACGGTGTGGTGATCAAACCTTCGGTTAATATCAAGTATCCGTGGAAGCTTTCCATTGGAAGAAATTCCTGGATTGGCGAACATGTTTGGATTGATAATTTAGCCACCGTTTCCATCGGCGATCATGTTTGCATTTCGCAGGGCGCACTTTTGTTAACAGGCAATCACAACTATAAAAAAACAAGTTTTGATTTAATGCTTGGCCCCATTACCATTGAAGACGGCGCATGGATTGGCGCTAAAGCAATTGTTTGCCCCGGTACAGTTTGCGGTACTCATGCCGTAGTTACTGCAGGCGCAGTGGTTAGTGGCATTTTAGCATCTTATGGTATTTATAAAGGTAACCCTGCACAACAAACGGGTGAAAGAGTTATTTCATGAGTGTTTTGTTAATGCTGAATCTAGAATACAACATTGAAAACTTATAATAACTGCTAAATCTTACATCCGCCATCCTACATCCTACATCAGCGATCCTACATCCTACATCCTCCATCCTAAATCCTACATCCTACATCCTACATCATCCTCCCTTAACTTCTTTTCCACGATTAAACAATTTCCTTTCTTAACAAACGTTCCAAATTTTTCAATTTGATTTGCTAACATCTCTGTAGAATGCCAAACAAATAATTTAATTTGTGCTGCAATAATAGTAACACCCCAAATCAGCATTATTTACTTTATCCAGAAAACCGATGAAGGTCTCCATTATAACAGTAACGCATAACTCTGCAAGGTTTTTGCAGGATTGCATTAATTCTGTTATGAGCCAGTCTTATCCCGATATTGAACATATCGTGGTGGATGGAGCGTCTACCGATGGCACAATTGATATCATTAAACAATACGACCGGCATATTACACGCTGGGTTTCAGAAAAAGACAATGGCATGTATGATGCCATTAACAAGGGTATGCAAATGGCATCGGGTGATGTAATTGGTATTTTGAATAGTGATGATATGCTGGCCTCAAAGGGCGTGATTGAAGAAATAGTAAGTTATTTTAAAACGCATACCGTAGATTCAGTTTACGGTGACCTGGTATATGTTGATCAAAAGAATACAAAGAAAATAATCCGTTACTGGAAGGGTTTGTCTTATAACCGCTCCAGGTTTCATTATGGCTGGATGCCGGCACATCCTACTTTTTATTTCCGGAAAGAATTACTGGATGATTTGGGGGGATATGAATCCCATTACTTTACTGCTGCTGATTATGAATTTATGGCGAGGTACCTGTACAAGCATCGCATCAGTGCCAAGTATTTGCCTTTGCTGATAGTAAAAATGAGGGTGGGAGGAGCAAGTAACCGCACATTCTTTAACCGGCTACGGGCCAACCGAAGGGATTACCTTGCCATGAAGATCAATGATATACCTTTTCCCCACATTGCTTCAATATTAAAACCCCTTATAAAGTTGCGGCAGTATTATTATACCTTGCATAAAAAAGTGGCAGAATAACAAGCAGCTTGCTATGTTTAATTTTTTCAAAAAGAAAGGAACCGATATTACACTTACTGGCTTGCCCATAAGTACAGATATACACTCCCATGTGCTGCCGGGTATCGATGATGGATCGCCTGATATTGACACTTCTATCAAACTGCTGAAGGGTTTACAAAATTTAGGTATTAAGAAAATGGTGGCAACACCACACGTGATAGCCGACCTTTACCGAAATACGCCTGCAACCATTAACAATGCGCTGGCCATATTAAAGCCAGTGATGGCGCGGGAGCAGGTGGATATAGAACTGACGGCTGCTGCGGAATACATGATGGATGATTATTTGCTGAAGCTGCTTCGCAGCAATGAACGCTTGCTCACTATTCATAACAACATTGTTTTAACCGAGCAGTCTTACGCAACACCTACGGTAAACCTGAACGAGATTGCGTTTATAATGCTGAGCCTGGGCTATCGGCCTATTATGGCGCATCCTGAACGATATGGTTACTATCATGGTAACTATGAGGCTTACACGCATTTA
>CAZDHQ010000274.1:0-6365 GCA_964505135.1 uncultured Ferruginibacter sp. | reverse complement strand
GGTATTTTATAGTTCATCCATACCAATCGGCCCGCAATGGTAAAGTCTGCTACTAAGCAAAAAATATCGTAGTGTGGCGGTATTAAATTGGATGTGGATAAGAATCCATAAGCGATATCCCAGCAACCATGAAGAAAATAGCCAATTGCTAAAATCAATGGACCGTTCTTCATTCCGTAATAGGCAAGAAATAAAAAGAATACCGCTTGCTGACAATTTATTATAAGCCCCGTTGTATCCTTCCATGTAAAGCCAACATATAAAAAACCGATGGCGCAAAGTGTGAGACCATAGAAGAAAACCTTATCCAGGCGTTTAAAGCACACCGGTATCAATACTATTAAAACCCCGGTCAACAGACCTATTAGCCCTGCATTCATACAATTTGATTTTAGCGATTTGTTTAACTGGAACGTTACTCTTTGCCAGTTATAATAATCGATGCTGTAATGAGATGAATTCTATTTCTTCAATACCCAATACCTAATAGGAAACAAATAAAATTGCGTTAGGTACAATGTCTCTGTCAGTTGCCTGTTTTTGTATGGGTGAGTAACTTGTCTTTTTAACCACTGCAGTGGCTTGGTTTGATAGAGGCTTTGATTTGTTGTGATTAAATTCCATAATCACAAAGGCGGGGATAAAAACAATTAGTCCCAGCACCTGGATTGTAAATAGATTTGTTTTCATGACTTTTTTTTATTGTTATTTGATGATGTAAAACTAAACTCCCTTTTCTCGTCCGCACAGACAGGTTGATGTCAAAAAAGGACAGCGTTTAAGGGAAAATCAAGTTCATTTTATACTGAGCTATTTGATAACGCTATTACCTTACAACAGTGCCCGATTGCAATGCTATTGGTTTGAGCAGACTCTGTATAGGAAGTTGACTGAACTATGGCTGCAAAAATTTTATTTTTCATGGCTATATTTAAATTGAAATCTCTTTAAATAAGCCACCCACCATGGAGTGGCTTATAAATAGGAGCGGATTAATTACCCACAATTTTTGCAAGTACAGTTACTGCCGCAATTACAATTGGTGCAAGTGCAGTTTGAATTACCACAGGGTTCCGATTTTTGCTGAGCAGCTATGCTCTTTGTTGTTGTTTTCATGACTTTTATTTTTAATTGTTATTTGATGATGTAAAATTATACCGGCTTTTTGCTACAGAACAGACGATACAATGTCAAAAACGGACAAAGTATAGTTCAGCGAACGGCAACAGAAAATCAATTTTCTGAGAAAGCTGCTACAGCCTTTTCCTTTTTTATTTCTTTGAAAAATGACGGTGTCAAACCAGTGTACTGCTTAAACTGTTTTGATAAATGAGCAACACTGTTAAAGTTTAACATGAATGCAATATCAGCAAGCGTATAATTTGAATAAACCAGTAATTCTTTTACTTTGTTAATTCTAAAATCTATAATGTACTGCTCAATATTTTTTTTCTCAAACAGGATGAATGCTTCACTGAGCTCATCATAATCTGTATCTAACGCCTGAGTAACAAATTTTGAAAAGCGAAACAACGGTGGAAAATCAAAATCGCCACTGTACACCTTTTCTATCATTGCTTTCACCTCTTTACTCCTTTTCATTTTTTTATTCTCCAATAAACTAAAGCCAAGTGTGTTTATTTTTGATTCCAGTTCTACCCCCAAAGACCCTGTTTCACTAATAAATGAAACTTTTCCAAGCGATGCTTCGATTATACTATGACCGAGGCTTTCCAGTTCTTTCTTTACTGTCATAATGCAGCGACTGCATACCATTCCTTTGATGTAGATTGTTTGTGTTTGCATTAGTATTGGTTTTGTAATGCAAAGATGAGCCAACAGGTCGCCCTGCCTGTTATACTTTAATCAATAAGATTTATAAAATTTCAGCCGCCTACCTGGTCAAGCGGTTTTCTGCCAACTTCTGCAGACTGTTTGTATTGGGAAGGTGTAAGCCCGGTGATTTTTTTAAACTGTTGCGAAAGATGCTGTACGCTGCTATAGCCAAGTTTAAAAGCAATTTCATTTATGTTCAGTTCATTATAATCTAAAAGCTCTTTTGCCCTTTCTATTCTTTGCAGGATAACATACTTTTCTATGGTTACGGTTTCTATAGAAGAAAATAAAGCAGATAAATAATTATAATCGGCACCCAGTTTTTCTGAAAGTAATACGGAAAGTTTTTTATTGATGATAGCTTCATCATCGCTGTGTATATATTTTATGATGCAGGATTTTATTTGTGTTACGATAGATGATTTTTTATCATCGAGCAGTTCAAACCCAAATTGATGCAAATCTTCTTTTAATTGTACAAACTGACCATCAGATATTATTTCGCTCAGTTCAATTTCTCCCAGATCTACCCTGGTATAATTGAGGGCCAGCTCCTCTAAACGCTGTTTTACTACCAATATGCATCGGTTGCACACCATATTTTTTACATACATCTGCATCATTTATTAAAGATAAAAATTTAGCTGAAAGAACAGGATAATGAAATTATATAAATCTCTGCTTCCAAAGTATAACATGCAGGCTCATGTCACATTGTAGCTTTGCATCATCAATTTTTTAAAAACAAAAAAATAAAAAACATGGAAAACAACATCAAAAAATGCACTTGCTCAAATGCTACAACTGAAGCTACTATCTGTAACTGTGGTGATAACTGCCCCGGAAGTACCTGCACTTGTGGCTGCACCTGCTGTGCATAAGCTAAAGAACCGGGAGAAACAGTTCTCCCGGTTTTAAATTTACCCATCAATACATTTAAACTTTTATTAAAAAAAATATAAACATGGAAAACAATAGCAAAGAATGCACCTGCTCAAGTAATGCAACTGAATCTTCACTCTGTAATTGTGATCAATGTTCAGGAAGCGATTGCACATGCGGCTGTGCATGCTGTGTGAATTAAACAGCCAGTACAATTAGCTTCTTCCAGTTATTAAATTATACACATCACCATGTCTCTTTATACATTTTCTTCAAATAACAGCCTTCCTTTTATAAAACCGGTAAGCGGTTTACAGGTGAAAGTATGCAACAACACAAAACTCCTCTCAGTAATGGCAGGCGTGCCCGAAGCTGCAGTTGAAAAAAGACTCGATGAAGATCATGTTGCTTTTTTGGCAACCATTAATGAACACCCTGCAGCATTTGGATGGATAGCCACCAGCAAAGCTGTGATTGGAGAATTAAATCATACAATGGTTTTACCCCGGCGCAACCGTTACCTGTGGAACTTTAGAACGTTGGAAGCATATAGAGGGCTGGGAATATACCCGGCCTTATTGCAACACATCATCCGCACCGATGGAGACAATGCAGATCGTTTCTGGATTATTCACGCCCCTGAAAACAAATCATCATTAAATGGAATAGTAAAAGCAGGATTTGAATATACTGGCAAACTGTACACAAATAATGGCATTACTTTAATTGAGAAGACCAATATATCAACTAGCCATAAAGAACTTCTAACCGGGTTGAATATTTTTCTTTCAGCAGCAACCCCTGCTTCCTGCTGGAACTGTAGCAGTCCCTACGTTAAAAAAAGATTTGCACAATGCTGCTGTATAACAGAAGGCCGCCGATGTTATATGCCGGAACAAATTTCATTACCATTTTAGAAACTAACATGCGCTGATCCAGCTAAGAAAAGGATCATTAAAATTGTTGCATAAATACTTCGCTTCCTGCCGCGGCATTCGTCATCTTTAAAGGTAGAACTCCACTTCAAATAACTAATTAATTATCTTAGCATGCTTACTACCAAACTAACTTAATTTGTACTGGATAGGCATTATAAACTTGTTAGCTGCTGTGCAGGCACTCTTATTTGCTGTTTTATTCCTGGAGAGAAAAGGGCAGGCTTCAAAACTGCTGGTGCTTATTTGTTTATGTTTTGCATTGGCTATCGCAGGTTCTGTACTTGCTGCTTTGGGTTATTACACCCTTTTTCCGCATTTTATACGTGTGGGTGACCCTATGATGCTGGCAATACCTCCGCTTATTTTTTTCTATACAAAAAAGGTTTGCAGGCAATCGCTTTTTCTTAAAGACCTTGTACATCTTTTACCATTTCTAATTTATCTTTTATTACTGCTGCCGTTTTACCTTCAGCCTGCTTCAAAAAAGATAGAGATGGTTGAAACAGTCTTTTCAGCATCTTCAGTTCCGCCTGCTATTCTAATTATTTCAGTAATAAGATTAATTATTAGCGCTACTTATTTAATATTATCAACCCAGGCAGTTCGTAAATACAACAAAGCACTGGAGAATGCATATTCCACCATTGAATTTGATGTTTGGAAACTAGCTTTAAAATTGCTCACCGGTTTTATAGGAGTACAAGTGATACTATTTATTTTACTGGTAGCTGATGTAATAAATTTTCTGCAGGTTAATGTATGGGGTGGCTTCGTTCTTTCATTGATGCTGTACAGTGTTGTGATTTTTGGATGGAAAAAGAGCTCATCGCCTGCAATAGCAGCTATAAACCAGGAGCCTGATTTCCAGCCACAGTTACCTGCAACTGAATATACGGACCCAACAGCGTTAGAAGAAAAGGACAAGCGATCCAACGAAACTGCCGGGGAAAACCTAAAACAACAAATGTTTTTCCTGCTATCTCTCATGGAAAAAGAAAAGCCGTTTATTAACCCGGAACTATCTTTACCAGGCCTTGCCCGGTTGGCTGGTGTTAGTACACATCAACTTTCCTTTATCATCAACCAGGGTTTCAAGCAAAACTTTTTTGATTTTGTAAACGGCTTTAGGGTTAAGGAAGTAATTACCATGTTGGCAAAGCCGGAGAACCAGGCTTACACCATTATCTCCCTCGCATTTGAAGCCGGCTTTAACTCCAAATCTACCTTCAACACCGCTTTTAAAAAGTACACAGGAAAAACGCCATCCCAATTTAAACAGACTGGTAATCAATAAATTGATAAGCCCGCACGTACGGGTTTATAAAGTAGTACTCACTGGCTGCTTACCCGTACCCTTGCAAAAAAGCGCCATTGTAATCTTGCGGTATAAAATTTAACGCAATGAAATCAATTACACCAATTACCATCCTGGTATTCATTTTCTTATTACATGGCCACACAATTTTTGGCCAAACCAATCAAACAGGCAAGGCCCACTTTGATGTGGAACTGGATCCTATTGCTTATGCATTAAACGGGTTTTCAGTTCACCTTGGGTATCAAAAAAATGGCATCAGGTATGATGCAGGAATTTTCGGTTTGGACGAGCCATCTTCCTTTAGTGTAAACAAAGATTTTAAGGTTAAGCTAAAAGGATTTGGCTTTAAAGCTATTTACCTGGGCAATAAGCCAGGCGGATGGTTTGCGGGCATTGGCACCGACTATGGATTTGTAAACGCTGCTCATAAAGTTAGCGGCGAACAAAGAAAGGGAAACACCCTGGGAATCGGTATCAACGGAGGCTACCGCATACTGGTGGGCAAAGCAGCCAAAACCGGTTCAGGCTTTTACATCAGCCCATGGTTAGGTATCGATAAAGTGTTCCTGGTTAATAAACCGGCATTTACCACTGCGGCATATAAAGAACAAAACATTCGTTTTTTTCCTACCGTTCACCTGGGATGGAGATTTTAAAAATACCATATGAAAATAGCAGCAGTAATTCTTATCTCCATCATCATCGTATATGTGCTGGCATGTTTTAGCAGTTTTAAAATAAACAGCGCCAGCCCGGCTATTGACTATGCGATGAAACAACTGAACCTTAAAGGCATTGATTACAAAACACTCATAGTGTCAGCAACTATAGATGTAAATACATCACCGGAGAAAGCGTGGGAATATTTGGTGAAAATTGACAACTGGAAAAAATGGCAGCAGCCTCTTATCAAATCAATTCGGTCACAAAAAAATATCATTACAAAAACCGGAGACCAGTTTGAGCAGCTGCTTGACCTTGGTTTCCCACTGGGCTCTGTTATTTCAAAGGAAACAGTATCAGTGTTTGAACCGGCAAAAATATTGAGCTGGAAAAAAGATGAAAAAGGTATTCGCTCATGTCATGTATGGCTGATAAAACAGCTTAACGCTTCCAGCGTGCGTATCTATAACTGCGAAGTGTTTTATGGCAGCAGCATGGCTTATATCAAAATGCTGGTGCATAATAAGTGGAATCATCTTTTTATGCAATCTGTCCTGGCCTTAAAAACAGCACTGGAAAAACAGTAATGATTTTTATGGAACCAGGTAGGGTCGCTTTTGTAAGTTCAATCATTTTTGCTGCGGTCTGCATATAGATTAGTACAGCAGACATGCTTGCAGGATGCAGAACAATGCTGCAACTGCATTAGAACAATGGCTACCCGTTTA
>CAZDHQ010000273.1:0-6382 GCA_964505135.1 uncultured Ferruginibacter sp. | reverse complement strand
TGACTATTATCGATACATCAACGAAGAAACAAATAAACAATTGGGCGATTTGAATTTTGCTGAATGCATTATCTACTCAATCAACTTCCAGCATTTTAGACAATGTAACGCTGCACATGATTGGAACGGCACTTACGCTTTGCTGCTGGAAGCTTCTTTAGCACTTAAAAGCGCTGGTGCTGACCTAGTGATGCTGGGTGCCAACACAGCGCATATTGTTGCAGAGCGAATAGCAAAGGCAACAGGACTGCCATTTATAGATATCCGGGAGGCTACCGCCAATGCCATCAAAAAAGAAAAGATCAGGAGGGTAGGTTTATTGGGAACCGTATTTACCATGGAGCTGGATTTTTATAAAAATAATTTGCAGCAGCAAGACATTGAATGTATCACTCCTGACAGTTCGGCTGATAGAGCATACATAGAAGAGACCTTGTTGTACGAATTAGGTAAGGGTATTGTTAACGCCAGTACAAAAGAAAAGTATTTACAAATTGCTAACGGTTTAATTGAACGGGGAGCTGAGGGCATCGTGTTAGGTTGTACAGAAATACCGCTGTTGCTTTCACAAACTGATTTTACCATTCCTGTTTTTAATACCACTCAAATTCATGCAGCTGCTGCTGTGAAGTTTGCATTAACCAACTAACTACCTAAAGGAGTATTGCAGGCATTGCTGTTTATTTTATGTACAGCGTTAAACATAGCAATCTTAATAAAGAAATTCAACAATAAAGATAATTATGAATTACACCATTACACATGCATCCGTAAATGATTTGCCTGCAATCTACAAGCTGTTTGAAGAAGCAATTAAGTTCCAGCAAGCAAACAATTATGTCGGCTGGAGCAGTTATGATAAAGCATTTATTCAGGTAGACATCAAAAATAAATTCCTTCTTAAAATCACTAATAAAGGGAGCATTGCCGGTATTTTTAGTATCTGCTTTACAGATGAGCTAATATGGCGGGAAAAAGAAAATGGCAATGCTATTTACTTACACAGGATAGTATTAAACCAGCAGTACAAAGGCGAGAAAATCTTTGGTAAAGTATTAGACTGGGCCATAAAGTTTGCCCGAGATAATAGACTGACCTACATCCGAATGGACACATGGGCTGCAAATGAAAAAATTATCGCCTATTATAAAAGCTATGGTTTTGTGTTCATCGAAAACTACACTACACCCGGAACTGAAAACTTACCTGTTCAGCACAGGAACCTGCATGTGGCATTATTGCAATTGAATGTTGAATCGGCGGAAAACAATTATTTACCGTCGCAAAAGGAAAACAAAACAGTAAATCATCCTGGTAAAATAAATATCAATGATTCATTTAAAACTATTGATCGCTACTGGAATCAAAAAGTTATTGGCGAGGCAAACGGACAACTGGTTAAACTGGCAAAAGGTATTGGCGAAATAAACTGGCACCGCCACGATGACCAGGATGAATTGTTTTTACTTTATACAGGGCATCTGACGATCCAGTTGAGAAGTGGAAACATTGAGCTCTATCCAAATGAACTATTTATTGTGCCAAAAGGTATAGAACATTGTCCTGTGTCACATGGTGAGTCATCATTTCTGATAATGGGAATTAACATCACATCCAATACAGCTGGTGGCCGGCCCGAAGCGTATAACTATGATAGCAATACCGCAATTAAATAGCAGCAATAATAGAGCGTCTTTCATTGACGCATAGGTAATTAATTTTTGTAGAACAATTCAATAAGCTTTATGCATGCTCAAAATGAAATATTAGTCCATGTTGTAAAAACAATACAATACCGGTTCATGAAAGTATTGGCTGGTTCAAAAGAAGATTTTGGTTCATTCAAAATAAGCGAGCATACACGTTGCCCTGCTGAAATCATTCATCACATGTTTGATCTCACGGTTAAAACCAGGATGATGATCATCGAAGGGCACTTTAATGTTCCCCCGGTTACATTGCTCATCTTCAGTGACGAAAAAGAACGGTTCATTGATGAATTGAATGAACTGGAACTGGTAATAGGTTCAAATAAAATTGATATAGTGTTGGGTTTGAAATTGCTGCAGGGCCCATTGTCTGATATACTCACGCATATCGGCCAGGTTGCTATGTTAAATGGTTTACACGGAAACAAAATTCCTAAGGAAAATTATTATGCTGCTCAAATTAATTAGCGAATAATGCTACGGACTGATCACACTATTTTTATTATTGGCGCAGGGGCAATTGGAAAGGTATTATCCGTGTTTCTTAAACAACAGGGCAAAGATGTTGTGTTGGTTCGTGGACATATTGATGATGAGATTACCTACCAGGAAAACATTGTCGTGGAGCTGAAGCATGATGAAATCATTGAGCGCAATATCCAGGTAAGTACAATTAGTAATTGCAAAAGCCTCGATGGTCTTGTAGTGATAGCTACAAAGTCATACGGCAATGAGCAAATTGCTAAAAAGTTAAAAGAAGTTAATTGTACATCACCTATTGTAATACTTCAAAACGGGCTGGATGTTGAAGCGCCCTTTATTGAGAAGGGCTTTACCAACATCTACCGCTGTGTGCTTTTTGCTACATCGCAATATATAGGGAATAAGATGCTCAGATTTAAACCTGCTGCCATTTGCCCTGTTGGTGTAATTGTTGGAAATAATGAAACCCTAGGGTCTATTATCGACAGCTTAAATACGCCGTACTTTAAGTTTGAACCAGTAGAAAATATACAGCCGTTAATATGGATAAAAGCAATAATAAATAGTGTTTTTAATTCTGTTTGTCCCTTGCTGGAAACAGATAATGGTATTTTTTATCGCAATGATAAGGCTTTGCGTATTGCAAGGGACGTAATAGATGAGTGCATACAGGTAGCGGCAGCAGTAGGTATAATGTTACATGCTGATACAATATTAAACCGGTTATTGCTAATCAGTAAAGCCTCGGATGGTCAGTTGATTTCCACTTACCAGGACATTCTTAATAAGCGCAACACAGAAATTGAAACAATGAACATGAGCATTGCCCGGGTTGCGGAAAGCGTTGGAAGAAGCAGTTTAATTAAACAAACAAAGTTGTTAGGCGAATTAATACAAATCAAATCAGAAAAAGCATGAGAAGAGTAGTGATAACAGGATTGGGAGCATTGACCCCGATAGGAAATAACAGTACGGAATTTTGGCACGCTTTAATTAATGGTGTAAGTGGTGCAGCGCCAATAACAAAATTTGATACAACCAAATTCAAAACCAGATTTGCATGTGAACTCAAGAATTTTGATCCGTTAGATTTTATTGATAAATCTGAAGCAAGGAAATATGACTTGTTCGCTCAATATGCAGTTATTGCTGTTGAGGAGGCTGTGCAACATGCAAAGATTGATTTTGAAAAGCTCAACAGGAATCGCATTGGTGTTATCTGGGGCTCAGGTAACGGCGGTATAAATACTTTTCAACAGCAGGTGACAGAATTCGTAAGGGGCGATGGAACGCCACGCTTTAATCCGTTCTTTATCCCTAAAATAATAGTGGATATTGCTTCCGGGATTATATCTATCAGGTATGGATTAAGAGGAGTCAATTTTACAACAGTTTCTGCATGTGCTACCTCTAATACTGCCATCATTGAAGCCTTTAACTACATCCGGTGGAATAAAGCAGATATGATAATTACAGGAGGCTCTGAAGCACCAATAACTGAAAGTTCAATTGGAGGTTTCAATGCCTCAAAAGCATTGTCAACCTATAATGAAAATCCATCGATAGCTTCACGTCCGTTTGATGTAAATAGAGACGGATTTGTAATAGGAGAAGGAGCTGGCGCCATCATTTTGGAAGAACTTGAACACGCTAAGTCCAGGGATGCTTGTATTATAGCTGAAATAGTTGGGGGTGGGATGGCTGCCGACGCTTATCATCTCACCAGCACCCATCCCGAAGGAGAGGGCGCTTATCTGGGTATGCTTGCAGCACTTAATGACGCAAATCTATTTCCATCAGATATTGATTATTTGAATGCGCATGCTACATCTACGCAAGCAGGCGATATCAGTGAATTAAGAGCAATACGAAGAGTTTTTGATGCTGATTCAAATCTGTGTATTAGTGCAACCAAATCAATGACAGGTCATCTTCTGGGAGCGGCAGGTGCCATTGAAGCAATAGCATCAATAAAATCAGTGCAGGAGAATATTATTCCTCCAACTATTAACTCAGTAAAAATTGAACCCGACTATCAAAACATTTTTAATCTCAATATTGGAAAATCGCAAAGCAGGATTGTAAACTATGCGATGAATAACACGTTTGGCTTTGGTGGTCATGTTGCAACAACAATTTTTAAAAAATACGAAGCCTGATTACAGTTACAGTTATAAAGAATATACTATGAAGTGGAACACAGATTTATACGATAATAAACATGACTTTGTATCAAAATACGGAGAAGATTTAATTGAATTGCTGAATCCCCAAAAAGGAGAATTAATCGCTGATCTTGGATCTGGTACCGGCGACCTGGCTAATATCATTGTACAGAAAGGTGCTCAGGTAATAGGATTTGACCACTCTGAAGAAATGGTTACAGCAGCAAAGATGAAGTATCCTCATATACCATTTTATAAGCAATCAGTAACAGCATTCAATTACAATTTTCCTTTTGATGCAGTTTTTTCAAATGCTACGCTTCACTGGGTATTAGAAAAGGAAAAGGCCGTGCAATGCATTTACAGAGCACTTAAACCGGGAGGCAGATTGGTAGTAGAATTTGGGGGCAAAGGCAATGTTGCTAATATTATTAACGCACTACAGCAACAGCTTCGACAAAACGGGTATTCATCTGTTGCTGATAAACAAGTGTGGTATTTCCCATCTCTTGGAGAATACAGCGGCCTGCTGGAGAAAAATGGTTTTCGGGTAATGTATGCTACACTATTTAACAGGGAAACTTTGTTAAAAGGTGAACAGGGTATTGTAAACTGGCTTTTGCAATTTGGTCAACCATACTTAAAGGATATCCCAGAAACTGATAAACATATAGTATTGGAAAAAACAATACAAATGCTGCAGCAAACAAATTTCAAGAACGGAAAATGGTTTGCTCATTACGTCAGATTAAGAGTTGTTGCTTACAAACTATAAGTGCCTAAAAAATTATTAATTGGTAACTCGATCAGCCGGTTAGCTAAATCTGCTAAGCGCAGCTTAGGCCGAAAACCGAAACCAAAATTGCACATGGTCTTCCTGAAAATATAAGCTATCTGTGTTAGTTATTGTTGATTCTTTACACCCTGGTGTGAAGAAAAACCAGGAAATCTTTTATCTCGTAAAACATATGGATATTGATAAGAACTTTTCACTTTCATTTATGTTAGATGCTTGATACATCCTTCAATTTCGATTTCTCCAAAACTCTTCTTTTGTTTCATCTTACTTTTTTTAATTTTTTATCCTTTATACATAAAGTGGGTAAAATTATAGGTGAGGTAATAAACCAGTACAATACTTTTTTATCAAATGTCAACGCATTTTTTAGAAAAATGGTACTTCCAGCCTATTAAGTGTATTTTTAACACTGAATAAAAATTGTACTATGAACAGACTGCTTATCGTACTTACATTTCTTTTTGCGTCTTCTTTTATTTATGCTGCTGATCCAAAATTTTCATTTGAAAAAACTAGGGATGGAATTGTGCTTTATCCGAAGGAAAAAGATGGATCGCATGTAGCATATATTAAAATACAGGTTGTCACCGATAAAATCATTAGGGTTATATCGGCGCCTGAAAAAGATAAGTCATCGGCACAAAGCCTGATGCTGCTGCACAAGAGCAATAGTTTGCCTGTATGGAGTGTGGAAGAATCAGCTAATAATGTGCAGTTGAAAACCAGTTTTGTCACTGTTAATGCCAATCTTGCTACAGGTGTAGTTTCTTACTTAGATGCAAGTGGAAAACTAATTATAAATGAAAAGGAAAATAGCCGCTCACTTACGCCGGTGATATTGGAGGGCAAGCAATCTTATAAGATCAATCAAACATTTGATCTATCTGCTGACGATGCAGTGTATGGACTTGGGCAGCACCAGGATGGACTGATGAATTACAAGGGCTACCAGGTTTTATTGTTTCAAAACAATACGGAAGTAGCGGTGCCAATGCTGGTTTCAAGTAAGCATTATGGCATACTGTGGGATAATAACTCTATCACAAAAGCTGGTGATACACGCAATTATTTACCTATCTCAAAACTGCAGTTGTATTCTTCCAAAGGGGAAGCAGGTTGGTTAACTACAAACTATTACAACGACAAGAGCAAAGACGAGATATCTTTTGAGAGAGCAGCGTCTGATATCAATATGGAATACCTCACTGACTCTAAAATAAAATTGC
>CAZDHQ010000272.1:0-6399 GCA_964505135.1 uncultured Ferruginibacter sp. | reverse complement strand
AAAAGTTTACCGTGGTTGGATTAATTTAAATGCCTGTGGAATTATTTCGATGGTAAACTTCCGGGTGGTTTCTGCCGGGTCGCCATCAATATGTAATGGTGCTCCATCCAAATTATACACCAGCAGTTTGGGTGCCTGGAAGTATAGCACGTTTTTGCGATGAAAATTATTTTCGTTTAGTTCTACAGGTTCACCGGTTCTTACCTGTTTCATCACACCCAGTAACATTTTTAGCTTGTTCATTTTTTTTACAATCACAATATCAAGCAGTCCATCGCTAAGGCTTGCCTTGGGTGCTATGGTAAATTGGTTGCCAAACTGGTTACTGTTAGCAATGCTGATAAAGTAAGCAGATGTATTAAATGGTTTTCCTTTTATTACCAGGTCAAATGAATAAGACTTAGCGCCAATAAAATTTCGAACAGTTTGTCTTACATAAGTTGCCAGCCCTCTTTTATCCTGCTTTGCAAAATCATGTGCTACCTGCGCATCAAAACCAAGACCGCAGAGCATGCAGCTAAAAGTAGAATTGATGTAAAATGCGTCTATATAAGAAGCTTTGCCCGTAAAAATAACCTGTAGTGCTTTTGAAATATTCTTTGGGATATTGGCAGCAAAAGCCAATCCATTGCCGGAACCCATTGGTATAATGCCAATATTGATTACTTCTTCAAGCAATATGCCTGCAATTTGATTTACTGTACCATCACCTCCGCACACCACGATATCGGTTACACCCTCATTGGCTATTTTCTCTTTTAAAAATTCATAATCACCTTCCGGGTTGGTAGGTAATATTTCAAAAGGAATATTTTGTTGGTTTGTTTTCTCTTCGATGAGTTTTACCAGCAAATCTTTTTTCTTCGTTCCCGACACAGGGTTGATAAAATAAACAATTCTCCTACTCATTTTTTAGGTTTTTCTCACAAATCCATGAAAATGCGGGGTTATTCATGAATTGGTTGCAGGGCTGCGTACACAGCAATGTTAAGCCTTTTTTGGTTTATATAGCGGAAGGTAAATCAATTTCCTTACAGCCAGTAAGAAACGTATTTATTTTGATTTAATTTCCTAAACTGATAAAAATCACCATCTTATCAGTGCACTTGCCCAGGTGAAACCGCTGCCAAAGGCCGCCAGGCAAACCAAATCTCCTTCTTTAATTTTTTGCTGCTCCCATGCTTCGCAAAGTGCAATGGGTACCGATGCGGCAGTAGTGTTTCCATAGTGTTGAATATTGTTATATACCTGATGATCCTTTAACTGGAGTTTTTGCTGCACAAACTGAGCAATTCTTAAATTGGCCTGGTGTGGAATTAAAACCGAAATATCAGCAGGGGATAAATTATTGGCGCCAAGCGCCTCCATAATTACTTCCGGAAATTTTACCACGGCTTTTTTAAAAACCGAAGGGCCATCCATGTAGGGGAAGTTTTGAGCTTTATCAATCATTTGATGACTCATGAACATTTGCCCAATGGATGCTTCATCAAAATCAGCCAATGCATGTTCCATCCAGTGATTGGCATGTGTACCCGGGTTATACATGGCTAACAACTCTGCATTTTCGCCATCACTGTGCAGGTGGGTGCTTAGTATGCCCTGGCCTTCATTTGTTGCAGGCTGCAATACCAAAGCACCTGCGCCATCACCAAAAATTACCGATACATTTCTTCCTCTTGTGCTAAAGTCTAAACCAAAAGAATGTTTTTCACTCCCTACTACCAATATGTTTTTATACATGCCGGTTTTAATAAACTGGTCAGCTACCGATAACGCATACACGAAACCACTGCACTGGTTACGAATATCCAATGCACCAATTTCTTTCATCTGCAAGGCACGCTGCAGTAATACACCACAGCCAGGGAAGTAATAATCTGGGCTTAGCGTTGCAAATACGATAAAGTCAATATCGGCTGCGGTGGTGCCTGCACGTTCAATAGCAATCTTTGCAGCTTCCACGGCCATGGTAGTGCTGGTTTCTTGTGTACGATGGGCATACCTTCTTTCAACAATACCGGTACGTTCCTGTATCCATTCATCAGAAGTATCCATGTATTTGGTAAGATCATGGTTGGTAACTACATTGGCTGGTAGGTATTTTCCAACACCGGCAATTTTACTGCGAAGCATAGCAATCATTTATTAAGTGAACAAATTAAAGGTTATTTTAAACATCAGCAGGAAATATTGGTTGCAAAGGAAAAGCTAATTTACTTTTTGAAGATTCATAGCTACAAACCATTCATCGTAGCTGGGTACAGCTCTTGTTTTATAATGTATACTGATGGCAGTGCGAAGGGCATCACTGTTTTTTATAAACTTGGAAGTGAAATGTTCAGACAGCGTAAGTATATCCATTGAACGCTCTTTTTGTTTTATCTCAGCGATGTATACTTTGCCGTTTATAAATGCATTTAAAAATTGTTTGCTGTTAACAACAGATAAATAAGCCGTACCCTTAATAGTGTCTTGCTTGATGAGTTTTCTTTTTTGCAGGTCTTCCAAATAGCCCGTAATAGCTATATCGTATTCTGAATCTGTTCTTCTTTCAAAAATGATTTTGATGGCTTCTTCCCTGTGATAGCCTTCGTAAGTGGGTCGGTTTACCATAGCGGCCCATTTGCCCAGCAGGTTTTCATCAATTGGTTGCTGTACGTCTTTGTCAATGGGATAGCTGGATTCATACGGGCATCCCCATAAAAACAGGCAACAAAAGATCAGTAAGGCTGAAGACAGGCTTTTCATTTGCCGGATGAAACAGATTTTGGCAAAGATGGAAATAAATTATGATTTTTTTTTAATCATGTTGTTAATGCAGCTAACCAGCCCGCCAATTCCATCATCCAGGCGATGCCAAGATGTATGATTAGGCCGCCCCAAATGCTGCCTGTGTTATAAGATACAATGCCCAGTAACAGGCCACCCCAAAAACTGCTGATGGCTTCACCCATTGGCTTACCTAAGTGAATGCTGCAATAAAAACAGGCCACGGGTATAATGCAGTGAGTACCGCAAATTTGCAGCAGCGAAAGAATTAAAAAGCCACGAAAGAAAAATTCAATACTTATAAAATCAAAACCATAACAAAGCTCGTACACTGCATATTGCCATTTAGTGGCGCCAATGCCGTTTAGTACATGTGCTTTTGGGTACACCCTTAAAAAGTCTTTTTGTGTGGCGGCCAATGCAATTAATGGAATCATCACTGCAAGCATAATAAGATAAGGCCTGATATTGTCCAAAGCCCTGGTGCCATAAAATGGTTGTGTATTCCTGTCTTTGATATACCAAATAACAAATAGAGGAATCATTACTACCAATACTCTTACTACCCAGCTAATACTTCTAACATAAAATAAGGCATCTGTACCTTGCCAAATCTTTTTTACCAGCGGCACATGAAAATTAAAGTTTACCCTAAAGGCAAAGAAGGCTGGTGCGGCAAACAAAATGATCCAGAACCATTTACTGGAAAAATAGCTGCAGTTGTTGTAAAATAGTTTTTGCAAAAAGAATGCAGCAGCAAAGGGAATAAAATATAAAAGATAGTAGCCTGCAAAGCCTGCCCACCAGGTATTTTGGTTGGCTGCATATTTTTTCTCTAAACCATGCCAATAGTTTAAATAAATCAACACACCCAGCATGGTCAATATAATCAGCAGGTAAAAGAGGTTAAATTCTTCTTTGTAAAACGAGCGGATGTATTTAAAGATTTGAGACAATGAGTTGGTTTGAACGTATAAAATTAAGTGCTAACAAAAAAGCTGCCTATTAAGCAGCTTTCATTTTATTAAATCAATTTTCTTTCGGAGGTGCATTTAATGTTTTCCACAAAAGATCTTTTAACTCCTGCAAGCCCTGGCCTGTAACGGATGAAATGAACACATGCGGAATATTGGCCGGTAATTCTTTTTCGATAGAATTTTTCAACTCGTCATCCAGCATATCAGATTTACTAACGGCAATCAGGAAATCTTTCTGCAGCATTTCGGGATTGTATTGCTCCAGTTCACTTACCAATATTTCAAATTCCTTTTTATGATCAGCACAATCAGCCGGCAGTAAAAAAAGCAATACAGCGTTGCGTTCAATATGCCGCAAAAAGCGATGCCCTAATCCTTTTCCTTCAGCAGCGCCTTCAATGATGCCGGGTAAGTCAGCAATGCAAAAGCTTTTTCCATCTCTATATTCAACCATGCCAAGCTGTGGCGTTAATGTTGTAAAGGCATAGTCCGCAATTTTTGGTTTGGCTGCTGTAATGGAAGAAAGTAAAGTTGATTTCCCTGCATTGGGAAAACCCACTAAACCTACGTCTGCCAATACTTTCAGCTCCAGCAGTTTCCAGCCTTCCACGCCGGGTTCGCCAGGCTGTGCATAATCCGGTGCCTGGTTGGTGGCTGTTTTAAAATTAGTATTGCCCAGTCCGCCTCTGCCGCCCCTCATCCAGATGATTTCCTGTCCATCTTCCAGTATCTCTGCTTCCTTTAATCCTGTTTCTTCATCTCTTGCAATGGTACCAAGTGGCACTTCAATGATGATGTCTTTACCAAATCTTCCCGTCATGTTATTCTTATTGCCACTCTCCCCATTTTCTGCCAATACATTTTTGTAATAACGCAGGTGAAGCAAGGTCCATAATTGTGAGTTGCCTCTTAAAATGATATGACCACCTCTTCCACCATCACCGCCATCGGGCCCGGCCATTGCATTGTATTTGGTACGCATAAAATGCCTGCTGCCTGCACCGCCATGCCCACTGCGGGCAAATATGCGTATGTAATCTATAAAGTTTGATTTTTCCATGAATGCAGCAAAGGTAAAGGGTTTGCTGCTTTTAATTAAGAGCAGTTTGATTGAAATAACCACGTAAGAATTATCAGAGAAATGGCCTGTTAATTATAATGGTTAAGCCTATTTTATTTTGGAGTAACCTTCTTGTCTGAAATCACATCTTGTGATATCAAAATAGTTATCACAAGTAGTTGTATAAAAAAATCCGAAGCATTACACTTCGGATCTCCATAATAATATCGGTGTAAGTTTTAATCCTCACTCTCACCCTTCAGCGGAATATCTCTCTTTAGCATTTCATCCCGGTTAGCAATATCCCAGGCAGTTAAGAAAATCATTTTTGTTCTTTTTGCATACAGGTCCCAATTGATTTTGTCTACAGTATCTGTGGGCTTATGATAATCTGCTTTTAACATGCCATCATAAAAAAACAAAATAGGTACACCCTTGCGTGCAAAATTATAATGGTCGCTGCGGTAATAAATTCTTTCGGGATCTTTTGGATCATCAAATTTATAATCCAGCGTTAGTTTGGTGTGTTTGTTATTGGCAGCTTCGTTGATGCGCTGTAAGTCGCTGCTGAGTTTATCATGGCCAATTACGTATACATAGTTTAAACTGTCGTCTGTTTTGCGTTCGGTATCCACACGGCCCACCATATCTGTATTTAAGTCAACCGAAGTTTTATCCAAAGAAAACACCGGGTTATCAGAATAATATTTACTGCCCCATAGGCCTTTTTCTTCACCACTTACCGTCATAAACACAATGGTTCTTCTTGGCCCTTTACCTGCAGCCTTTGCTTTGGCAAATGCTTCTGCCATCTGCAATACAGCACAGGTGCCGCTGCCATCATCATCTGCACCATAATAAATTTTGCCATTCTTCTTGCCAAGATGATCATAGTGAGCGGTTAAAAATACATACTCATCTTTTTTATCGGTGCCTTCCAGCACTGCCAATACATTGCTGGCCTTTATCACTTCTTTTTGTTTTTTGTATTCCAGTGAAAAGCTTTGGTTGATGGGGGCAAAGCTGGCTGCATTAAAAGTATTGTACTTTTTTGCCATGCTGATAAGGCTATCTGCAGGCCATGCCGTAAAAATTTCTTTGGCAGCCCTGGTGTTCATCGTAATAAAATCAATGCCGTCATTCTCTGACTTATTAGGATAATACACATTGGAATTACTGTTGTAATCAACCAGGTTGCTGCTAAAGCTTTCTGCTGCCTGGTTAATTACTACCGCTGCTATAGCACCTTTATCTTTTGCAATCTTCATTTTGGTTACAATGCCGGGATAGGTGTATTTAGAGTATTCGTTACTGTTACCACTTAATAGGAAGTTGCCATTTTCTTTTGGCTCCCCTAAAAAGATCACCACTACTTTACCCTGTACATCCAGGCCTTTATAATCATCGTATTTTTCTTCACTGATACCATAGCCTGCAAAAACAAACTGGCTGGCGCTGGCATTATTATCATTATTGTACATGGCCTGTACAAAATAATCATCACCATATTTAAGTTGCCTGTCGCCAATTTTTACATTGGCTATTTTCATACTTGATTTATGTAATGGATAAAACTGCTGGTAGCCTTCC
>CAZDHQ010000271.1:0-6403 GCA_964505135.1 uncultured Ferruginibacter sp. | reverse complement strand
TCATAAGGGCGGACCAGAGCTAAAAGATTCTATTGCTTCACAGCTTTCACCTGCTGGACTTGAAAAGATGAAGGAGATGATTACAAAAAGAGGCTTGAATGTTGAATCCATTTATATAGGCGGAGATTCTACATTGGAATCATGGAAAAAGCAGTTTGACATTGCCAAAATTATGGGTGTAAAATTTGTAACCGGTGAACCACCTATAAAACTATGGGATCAAATAGACAGCCTGGCCGGTGCATACGGTGTAAAAGTGGCGATACACGAACACTGGAAAGGTGTAAGTCAATACTGGAATCCAGATACTGTTTTATTAGCAATAAAAGGTCATCCTAACTTTGGTGCTTGCGCTGATTTAGGCCACTGGCCAAAAAGCGGCATCAACCCACTGGATGCTGTAAAGAAATTAAGTGGTCACATCATTGGCATTCACTTAAAAGATATTGCTGCATACAATGATCCTAAATTAACCGATGTGCCTGTTGGTAAAGGCGTGGTAGATTTCCCGGCAATTTTTGCAGAACTGAAAAAACAAAACTTCAATGGTCATATTTACATTGAAAGAGATACAGAAGACCAGCCAAGCAATCTTAGCTCAGTGATTGAAACAATTAAATATTACAATGATCAAATAAGCAAATTAAAGTAAGCGCTGATTTAATGCATTAAAAAAGCCGCTGTATACTTAACAGCGGCTTTTTTATATCAGTAGGTAAAATTTTATCCATTCATACTTGTTAGGAATTCTGCATTGTCTTTGGTACCCTTCATATTTTTCAGCAAGGTATTGATCGCTTCTTCACTGTTCATATCAGCCATGTGTTTACGCAGTATCCACATACGCTGGAAGGTTTCTCTATCCAATAACAAATCATCACGGCGGGTAGAAGATGCAACAATATCAATAGCAGGGTAAATGCGCCTGTTGCTCAGTTTCCTGTCAAGCTGCAATTCCATATTGCCGGTTCCTTTAAACTCTTCAAAGATCACCTCGTCCATTTTACTTCCGGTATCTACCAATGCTGTTGCCAGTATCGTTAATGAACCTCCATTTTCAATCTTACGTGCTGCACCAAAAAATTGCTTTGGCTTCTGCATTGCATTTGCTTCCACACCACCACTCAATACTTTACCGCTTGATGGCGCCACAGTGTTGTGTGCTCTTGCCAAACGGGTAATACTATCCAGCAATATCACCACATCATGTCCGCATTCTACCAGGCGTTTTGCTTTCTGCAAAGCGATGGTTGAAACCTTCACGTGTTTTTCTGCTGGTTCATCAAATGTAGACGCAATTACTTCTGCTTTCACACTGCGTTCCATATCAGTAACCTCTTCCGGCCTCTCATCTACCAGCACCACCATCAGGTAACATTCCGGGTGATTTTGTGCGATGGCATTGGCCACTTCTTTCAGCAACATTGTTTTACCGGTTTTTGGTTGTGCCACAATCAATCCACGCTGGCCCTTACCAATCGGTGTAAATAAATCCATTATCCTCGTGCTGTAATTATCTGCTTTGGTACACAGATCTAATTTTTCAAATGGAAACAATGGTGTTAGATAATCAAAAGGCACACGGTCTCTCACTTCATCAGGACTCTTGCCGTTGATTGTTTCCACTTTCAACAGAGCAAAATATTTTTCACCCTCTTTTGGCGGACGAACAGAACCATATACGGTATCACCGGTTTTTAAACCGAATAATTTTATCTGTGATGGTGAAACATAAATATCATCAGGAGAAGACAAATAATTGTAATCACTGCTTCTTAAAAAGCCATAGCCATCAGGCATCATTTCCAATACACCTTCACCCAGGATGATGCCATCAAATTCAATATTGAAAACATCTTTATCCCGGTCACGGCGCTGAAACTGTTGTTTGCCCACAGGCTGCGCTGTTTGCTGCATGCTTTCAAAAGCTTCTTCTACTTCCTGGAGGTCTGCCTGGTCTTCTTCAGCTAATAAAGAAGCAATGGCTGCAGGAATAGTACTTTGTTCCGCTGTGATCGGCTGCAGTTCTTCTTCCTCCTCTTCTTCGGGTAACAATTCTGGTTCCGGCTTTTTAGCAGGCTTCTTTTTTTCATGAACCAGCTCCGCTTTTTTTGAGTGACGTGGTTTTTCTTCTTCCAAAGGTTTTAATTCTTCAGAAACTGCAGGTGCGTCATTGGTAGCAACTTTGGGAATTCTCTTGCGTTTTGGTTTTTCTGTTCCTTCACTTTTACTTGAGTTCATAATGGCTTGTTTATCGAGGATTTTAAATACAAGTTCCTGTTTGTCTAATTTCTTGTAATGAGGTATGTCTAAGTTTTCTGCAATATCCTGCAACTCGGGAACGACCATGTCGTTCAGCTGTAGTATGTCGTACATATAAGAATGAAAAATGCGTTTTTCAAAAAAATCGGCGGTTCAATAATGAAAAATGGTAATTGGGATTTTGTTTGATGGAAAGTGACTGCTGATGCAACAAAGATTGGAAAGAGCGAATCAGTTATTTCCGTCACAATATTACAGTGTTTTTCGTAAACGGAAAAAAAATTTTATGGAACCCTTGCTGCGCTTGCCATTCGTTCACTTGGCGTTAACAAAGTTGCTGACTAAATCACAGCATTTTTTAAGGGCTCTCCAGCCTCAAAAGTATCAATATTGTCCAGTGTAGTTTGGGCTATTTGCACCAATGCTTCCTCTGTAAAAAATCCCTGGTGGGCTGTAATCAGCACATTCGGGAAACTCAATAGTCGCATAATGAGATCGTCTTGTATCACATTTTCAGACAAATCTTTGAAAAACAATTTCTCTTCCTGCTCATACACATCCAGGCCAAGATAGCCAATCCTGCCGCTTTTTAAGCCTTCTATTACATCTACTGTATCAATTAATCCGCCCCTGCTGGTGTTGATCAGCATTGCACCCTCCTTCATCATACCAATGGTTTGCTTATTGATCAGATGACTGGTTTGCTCATTTAGGGGACAGTGTAGAGATATAACATCACTTTGCTGCAATACGTCCATTAGAGGTAAATACTCAATTCCTTTTGAAGCCAGCTCTTTATCTTCCATTAAATCAAAGGCCAATACTTTACAACCAAATCCTTGCATTATATTACAAAAGGCTTGCCCAATTTTTCCGGTGCCAATTACGCCCACTGTTTTTCCATACAAATCAAAACCTGTTAATCTTTCCAATGAAAAATTTCCTTCTCTTACCCGGTTGTAGGCTTTATGTGTTTTCCTGTTAAGCGTCAAAATCAATGCTACTGCATGTTCAGCCACTGCATGTGGAGAATAGGCAGGTACTCTTACTACTTTAATTCCATTTTGTTTGGCTGCTTCCAAATCCACATTATTAAAGCCGGCGCATCTTAAGGCTATCAATTTGATGCCGTTTTCTTTTAATCCTGCAATCACTTCTGCGTTCAACCGATCGTTTACAAAAACACAAACTGCATCATAACCCTTTGTAAGGTTCACCGTGGGCATTCTTAATCTTCCTTCAAAGTAGGTGATCTCATGGGTGGTAACATAGCGGTCAAAGAATTGGCGGTCGTAAGCTTTGGTAGAAAAGAAGGCGATCTTCATGGTGATTAATATGATTTAAATGATTGGTATGATTTCCCAAAAGAGTACAAGATTAGGCAAATGTATAAAGCTCTTGCCAGCAAAGAAAAAATCATAGTGATCATAACAATCATACTAATCACAATCATCGTCATACGTTATCTTTGCAGCCTCAAAAAATTGTTATGTTTAACCAAAGGACTAAAATCAACAAATTGCTGGCCGGAGATAAAACCAACTTCGAAGCCACAGTGATGGGATGGGTAAGAACCTTCCGTAACAACCAGTTTATCGCTTTAAACGACGGAAGCACTAATAATAATTTGCAGGTATTGGCTGAGCTGGGCAAGTTTGATGATAATCTTTTGAAAAGAATTACCACAGGTGCTTGTATCAAGGCAACGGGTGAAGTAATTCCATCTCTTGGTAAGGGACAAAAAATAGAATTAAAAGCAACTTCGATAGAAATACTGGGAGATAGCGATGCAGAAAAATTTCCACTGCAGCCCAAAAAGCATAGCCTGGAGTTTTTAAGAGAAATCGCTCACCTGCGTTTTCGAACCAACACATTCGGTGCTGTATTTAGGGTAAGACATTCATTAGCATTTGCAGTTCACCAATTTTTTAATGATAAAGGCTTTGTGTATGTGCACACACCAATCATCACTGCAAGTGATGCAGAAGGTGCAGGCGAAATGTTTCGAGTAACCACTTTGCCTATTGATGGAACTGCTCCTAAGAATGATGACGGTTCAATCAATTTTAAAGAAGACTTTTTTGGCCGCAGTACTAACCTTACTGTTAGCGGACAATTGGAAGGTGAATTAGCCGCTATGGCCTTTAGTGAGATCTATACTTTTGGGCCAACCTTCCGTGCGGAAAATTCCAACACCACCAGGCACCTTGCAGAGTTTTGGATGATTGAACCGGAAATGGCTTTTTATGACCTGGAGGACAATGCCAATCTTGCTGAAGAATTTATGCAGTACATCATCAAGCATGCAATGGAGAATAACAGGGAAGACCTGGAATTTTTAGCACAGCGATTGGCGGAAGAAGAAAAATCTTTGCCGCAGGATAAAAGAAGTGAGTTAGGCCTGATTGAAAAATTAGAATTTGTATTGAACAACAAATTTGAAAGGTTAACCTACACGCAGGCAATTGAAATTTTAAAAGAAAGCAATCACAACAAGAAGAAAAAATTCCAGTACCCAATTACCGGATGGGGAATGGATTTGCAAAGCGAGCATGAAAGATACCTGGTTGAAAAGCATTTTAAAAAGCCGGTAATTCTTACCAATTATCCAGCTGCCATCAAGGCGTTTTATATGCGGCAGGATGATAATTGTGAACCAGGCAAACAAACCGTTTCTGCGATGGATATTTTAGCCCCCGGTATTGGCGAAATCGTTGGCGGATCACAGAGAGAAGAAAGGCTGGATAGATTAGAGAAACGCATGCAGGAAATGCATATCCCTGCTGAAGAATTATATTGGTATTTGGATACCAGGCGATTTGGTTCCTGCCCGCATGCAGGCTTTGGACTTGGGTTTGAAAGAATGGTACAGTTTGTAACAGGTATGGGAAATATCAGGGATGTAATTCCTTTCCCGAGGTATCCGAAGAGTGCGGAATTTTAGCCGATGTCTCACGCCTTTAGGCTTCACTCAAGATGGGAACGAGGAAAGATTTTAATACTGCCAGTGCTTTTATTAGTGCTGGCATTTTTGTTTCAGTTAGTTGATTACATTAGCACACTTAAAAAAAAGTAAATGCTCCATTTAGACTTTATCCCATTCCCTACTTTAACTACCGATCGATTACAACTTCGGGAACTGAATATTAACGATGCACCAGCAATTTTCTTTCTCCGTTCAAATGCTGAAATATTAAAATACCTGGATAGACATCCTGAAAAATCTATTGAAGAAACAAAGGCTTTTATTCAAAAAGTGGAAGAGAATAAAAATAATGCGGAAGGCATTTTATGGGCTATTACGCTCAAAGAGAATGACGCTGTTATTGGCACCATTTGCTATTGGCGACTAGAGAAGCAACACTACAGGGCTGAGATCGGTTATCTATTGCATCCTTCTTACCAGGGAAAAGGAATTATGGACGAAGCATTGAAAGCAGTACTTCAATATGGATTTGATGTAATGAATCTTCATTCGGTGGAAGCTAATGTGAACCCGTTAAACGAAGCATCCATAAGGTTACTTGAAAAAAATGGCTTTGTGAAAGAAGCACATTTTAAAGAGAATTATTTTTTTGATGGACGCTTTTTAGATTCAGCCATCTATTCGCTGCTTGCCCCGAAAAAATAACATCTGTGTATGAACACATCCCCTGCATTTTTGTAAGAACTTTAAAACAATGCTGTATGACTTTTAAATCGATCTATCCATATACACAAGAAGTAGTTGCTGAATATGAGCTAATGAGCGAAGACGCAGTTAGCAAAAGTATTAACCTTGCAGAAAACACTTTTCCTATTTGGAGTAACATAAGTTTTGGGGAAAGAGCAAAAATTTTCACCAGTCTTTCCTCCCTTCTCAAAGAAAGAAAACAATCGCTTGGCACTTTGATTACAAAAGAAATGGGAAAAGTGATTGCTGAATCAATTGCTGAAGTGGAGAAGTGTGCTTATGTATGTGACTATTATGCTGAACATGCAGAAGCGTTTCTAAAAGATGAAGTACATGAAGCCGGTTACAAAAAAAGTTTTGTTGCTTATGAACCAATTGGTGCAGTACTTGGCATCATGCCATGGAATTTTCCTTTCTGGCAAGTATTTAGGTATGCTGCGCCAACACTAATGGCAGGTAATGTTACAT
>CAZDHQ010000270.1:0-6408 GCA_964505135.1 uncultured Ferruginibacter sp. | reverse complement strand
AATACAATCGTAGTGGCAAGAAGAAATTAACTAAGCTGTTGCAGTATTTTTTGCTGAGCAGTTTTTAATTCTTCCGGCGATAATTTCAGTTTAGTACGTGTAAAATTTAAATCGTCTGCACTGTTAATAGGAATAAGATGAAGATGTGCATGCGGCACTTCTAATCCTACTACACTAATACCACAGCGGTTGCAGTCAAATGCTTTTTCTATGGCTTGTGCAATTGGTTTTGCAAACAATAGCATCTTTGACAAATAGCTATCATCCAGGTCAAAGAATTTGTCCGTCTCGGTTTTTGGTATCACCAGCACATGCCCTTCTGTCAATGGGAAAATATCCAGGAAAGCGAAGAACTGTTCGTCCTCGGCAATTTTATAGCAGGGAATTTCACCAGCAATTATTTTTGAAAAAATAGTCATCTAAATTTTTTTTATAAAAGTACAAACAAAAACACCTGCATTGCAGCAGGTGTAATAAATGAAAAAAGCAAATTATTATAATGAAATTTCTTCCACTTTAAATTTAAGCATACCAGCAGGTACAGATACCTCTGCTACGTCTCCTACCACTTTACCCAACAAACCCTTACCGATTGGCGATGTTACGGAAATCTTACCCAGTTTTAAATCAGCTTCCTTTTCAGAAACTATCTGGTAGGTCATTTTCTTTTTTGTATTGATATTGGTAACTGTTACCTTGGTTAAAATAGAAACCTTACTTGTATCAATAGCTGATTCATCTAAAATACGTGCAGTAGCAATCACACCCTCGAGGTATTTAATTTTTGCTTCTAACAGGCCCTGTGCTTCTTTGGCCGCATCATATTCTGCATTTTCTTTTAAATCACCTTTTTCACGGGCTTCTGCAATGGCCCTGCTTGCTGCCGGACGATCAACGCTTTTAAGCGTTTGAAGCTCTTCCTTCATTTTTTCAAAGGTGTCTTTGGTCACGTAGTTTGTTCCGCTCATAACACTTCTTTTTTATAGTAAACAAAAAAAATACAACGCCTCAGGTAGGCCCCTAAGGCGTTGCATTATGGTGCAAATATAGGCTATTTTTTAAAAGCCCAACTTTTGCAAAACAATATTGCTCATTTTTATAAACGCCTCATGGCTATAGCCAGCAATATGGGGCGTAATTACTACGTTTGACTGATTCATTAAAAAATCAAGCTGGCTGCGCTGTTCCTGCGTAAGCGTTTCAAGTTTTTCATTCTCCAACACATCCAGCGCTGCACCTGCTATTTTCTGGCTTTGAAGCGCTGCTATCAAAGCATCAGTATCAGTTACAGGCCCACGGCATGCATTGATGAAAAAAGGCTTTTGAGTAAGTGCATTAAAGAAATCTGCATTAGCCATATATTTTGTTTCCGCAGTTAGCGGCACATGAAAACTTATCACATCTGCATACCTGCAAATCTGCTCCAGGTTTGATTCTTTAATATAATCTTTTGCAAAGCCAAATTTGTATTTATCATAAGCTAATACGGTAACATTAAAAGGTGCCAGTAATTTCGCAAATGCACTGCCGGTATTTCCATAACCAACAATACCAACTGTTTTGCCTGATAACTCAGTTCCCCTGTTGGCATTTCTTATCCACTCTCCTCTTTTAATTTCTTCAAATCCTTTATTGATATTATTCATTAAGCAAAGCAGCAAGCCCAGCACATGTTCTGCTACTGCATTCCGGTTACCTTCGGGGCTGCTAACACAGCGAATGCCTTTACTTTCCGCATAAGCTACATCAATATGTTCCATTCCACTGCCCAATCTTCCAATCCATTTTAACTGAACTGCCTTATCAAGCAATGTTTTATCCACTTTTATTTTGGTAGATAAAATAAGACCCGTTACATCCTGAACCAATAAACTAATCTCCGCATAGGTGATCTCAGGTAAGTATTGTATATCATACCCCTTCTGCTGCAGTTTATCAATAAGCATTTGCGGCACCTTATCGGTAATTATCACTTTACCATTCGCTAAGTTCATTTCTGTGAGATATCTATTAATGTTAACTTGAACATCAAAATTAAGCGGCTTTTTATGTTCATGAAAAATTGTTTTATTCTCTTGATCCTCGTAATAAGCACTAATTTCTTAATGGCTCAGAATCTTAACCTTGAGGAAAAGAAACCTGTTACAGAGAATGGCTTCGATTATGGTTACATCATTAAAAACGAGCAGGTAAAAGAAGCTAAGGGTGAAGAGTACAGCCGTTTTGAAATTACGCTGTACATTACCAATAACAGCGGCTGCACTAAATTGTATGAGCAACGATCCGGCTTTTTGGATAGTGAGCCCAACCTACTGGCCATTTTTAATTGCAGCAATGCCAATGGGAAAAGATTTACGTCAAAATCCGGTAAAATTTCAGCAAGAGATTTTTACCTGAACGTAAAACGTAAAGTGAACGACAAGGAAACAACCGAAACAGTAAAAGCAGGCTACATTTTCAGAAGTGGTGAAACACTTAGGAACAATATTATTGTATTGGTACCAAAGGGAGAAAGGCCCTCTATTCAATGCAGCATCAATAGTCCTGCTGAGTTAAGATGATTATCCGGCAGCTATTACGCTGATCTCAACATTAGCATTTTTTGGCAAGCCTTTTACCGCTACTGTTTCCCTTGCAGGAAAATTAGATTCAAAATAGGTAGCATAGATTTCATTCACTTCTGTAAATAGAGACATATCGCTTAAGAAAATAGTGGTCTTTACAATATTGCTAAAATTCATTTTTGCTTCCAGCAATATTGATTTAATATTTTCCAGCACCTGTAATGTTTCTTCCTTTATATTGGCATTTACCATTTCGCTGGTACCGGGCTTGAGTGCCACCTGGCCTGAAACAAATAAAAGGTTACCAGTTTTTACCGCCTGGTTGTAAGGCCCAATTGGAGCAGGCGCACTAGTGGTATTGATGATTTGTTTGTCCATACTATTTAGTTATTGGCAAATATATCTTTTATCAACAACGTATTTTTGCAATATTATCAAAAGGTAATAGATAACTACTATATAATTCAGGAATGGGTTTAATCTTAAATATTGATACTTCACTGGAAACAGCATTGGTGAATATTGCGGACAATGGAGCTGTGGTTGTTGAGCAATATAATCCTCACCAAAAAGACCATTCCGCTTTTCTCGAAAATGCTATTGAACAATCAGTTAAACAAGCAGGGTTTCAACTGAATGATTTATCAGCCTTTGCAGTGGTAGCAGGCCCTGGTTCTTATACTGGCCTCAGGGTTGGCATGGCATCTGTAAAAGCACTGTGTTATGCTTTGCAAAAACCTTTAATATTGTTGAATAAGTTAGAAGTACTTGCGACTGCAGCAATAAAACAAAATAATTTACAGCCGGAAATTTTTTTATACTGTCCCATGGTAGATGCAAGACGAATGGAGGTGTTTACGGCGATTTATGATTACAAATTAGGGCAGTTACTTGAGCCGTCGGCTATGGTAGTTAACAATGATAGCTTTAAGGAAACACTAATTAATAACAAAATATGTTTTTTTGGCAATGGAGCCGAAAAATGGCGTGGCCTGTGTGAGCATAAAAATGCCTGTTTTATTGCAGTGAAAAACGAAGGGGCTGCCTTGGCAGCATTATCGTCAAAAATGCTTTATAATCAAAGCTTTTCAGATGTTGCTTATGCAAGTCCGCTTTATTTGAAAGAGTTCTTTTCAGAGGGGAGGCATTCAATATAGAGTAAATGTTGCTTTTTATGTTACCGTTCATAAAATTAAAAATACATGATGTTTATGTCAATTTTATCTTTGCAGCGCCTTGAATAATACTTTAATAAAATTTAATAACTATGAAAAAGACAATATATTAAGTCCAGGATAATATTGTCTTAAAAGTAACACTATGAGCACTATAAAGATTGATTATTACAACGTGAAAAAGGCAGCCTTAATTTTAAGGGCCTTAAATCACAAACTCAGGCAACAATTGTTGAAGTTAATTGACGAAGAAAAAAAGATCACTGTTACTGAAATCTATGTTCGATTAAGACTAGAACAATCTGTTGCCTCACAGCATCTTGCCATTCTAAGGAAAGCCGGTATTGTGGTTACTGAAAGACAGGGTAAATTCATTTACTACCTGATTAATCATAGCCGCATAGAGGAAATTGGCAGAATTGTGAATGAATTAGTAGCCTAAAGGTTTTCTGAACGAGCTTGTAGACGGATGCAACTGTATCCGTTTTTTTGTTTATTAACTTTGTGGTGTAAACCATCAACCTAAGTGTGTATGTACATTAAGCAATTTTATACCGGCTGCATAAGTGAAGCAGCTTACTATATCGAGAGTGAAGGGCAGGCTGCCATCATAGATCCATTAAGAGATACTGATGGCTATATCCAATTTGCCACAGAAAGAAACGCTACTATCAAATACATTTTTGAAACACATTTTCATGCGGATTTTGTAAGTGGCCATATTGACCTCAGCAAAAAAACCGGTGCTCCAATTATCTATGGACCAAAAACAGAAACAAAATTTGATGTACAGATTGCGAAGGATGGAGAAATATTTCAGTTAGGCAATATTCAATTAAAAGTGCTGCACACACCCGGTCACACTATCGAAAGTTCATGCTACCTATTGATAGATGAAAATGGAAAAGACCACGCCATATTCACCGGTGATACGTTATTTGTAGGTGATGTAGGAAGGCCAGATCTAAGCAGCGGCGATTTAAGTGCCGAGGAACTGGCCGGCATTATGTATCACACTATCCAGGACAAAATATTACCATTGGCAGATGAAGTTATTGTTTACCCGGCACATGGAGCCGGCAGCAGTTGTGGCAAGAATCTGGGTCCAGAAACCTATAGTACAATTGGTGATGAAAAGAAGAATAACTATGCTTTGCAGCAGCAGTCTAAAGAATCATTTATAAAAGCCATTACATCAGGCTTAACCGAAGCGTCCAGGTATTTTTCCATTAATGCTTTGATCAACAAAGAGGGATACGAGAGTCTGGATAATATAAAATCAAAAGCACTAAAGCCCTTAAGTGTAGATGAATTCAAACAAAAAATAACAAAAGATGTCACTTTGCTCGACTCCCGCCGGGCTGATATTTTTGTCAATGGATTTATACCAGGTAGTATTTTTATCGGGCTGGAAGGCCGCTTTGCTGAATGGGCAGGCAGTTTACTGCCGTTCAATAAACCACTGCTCTTAGTTACTGAAAAAGGAAAGGAAGAAGAAACTGTAATAAGATTGGCACGGGTTGGCTTCTCCTTATTCGAAGGCTACCTGGATGGTGGATACGAGGCATGGGAAAATGCCGGAGAAAAAATAGATATGATCATTAGCGTGGAAGCGGATGAAGTGGCGATGGATATTCCACATGATAGCAACCTACTTGCGGTAGATGTAAGAAAAGAAAATGAATATGCTGAGGGGCATATAAAAGATGCAGTAAATATGCCGCTGAATGATTTAACAGATCCAGCAATGATAGGTGGTTTTGAAGACAATCAAAATTTATATGTGTATTGCGGTGGTGGTTATAGAAGCGTAATTGCCTCATCTCTTATAAAAAAACAGGGCATTCATAATCTTCGCAATATTGAAGGCGGCTGGGCTAAAATAAAAGAAGAGAAAAGAATACCTACAGAAAAAGATGCCAGTGTGTTAAACTAAAGGATTAGGTCTTGTATCTTTCCATAGATGCCTTAGCTCAGGCCGATAATCGTGGCGATAGCGGCGATGTGTCCATAAATAGTTGTCTGGATTTCGTTGAATGGTTTCTTCCAAAAAATCCCTGTAAAGCCTTGTGAGTTCTGCCTCTTTGAATGTGGAAGCAGCTTCTGTAATGGTTTTGCATTCGAAATGATAGTAGCCTCTTTTCTTTTTTACAAAGTTTACAAAAACTACTGCCGCATTATTTCTCCTGGCTCCTTTATCTGGTCCTGATATAAAAGGTACCGGCTTTGAAAAAAAATACAACCATTGAGCTTTTTCCGGCGAAGTATTCTGGTCAGCAATCAAACCTATAGCATACTGCTTATTTTGAAAGCTATGCATCCTTGCTTTAAAGTCTCTTGTTGAAACAAGTGTTGCACCGTATTTTGAGCGGAAGTCAAGGTATATTTTATTAAAGGCTTTGTTAGTGATAGGTTGATAAATGCCAATCCATGGAATAGATAAATGTCTTGAAAAAATCCAGTTACCATATTCCCAGTTCATTTGATGACCGGAATGCACCTGGATGGTTTTCCCTTTTGCCACCAGGTCTTTTAGCGGCTCCGTTTCAAGCGTACATCTTTTTTCAAACTGCCGCTTGCTCATGCTGAGCATTTTAATGGTTTCAATAAATGTATCTACCAGGTTCTTGTAAAATTTTTTTGCAATAGCCTTTCTTTCTGCTGTTGTC
>CAZDHQ010000269.1:0-6409 GCA_964505135.1 uncultured Ferruginibacter sp. | reverse complement strand
TCCATAATTTTTTAGATACTTATGCTGTATTTTAACCGTTGGATTGCCGGCCAACTGAAGTGGAAAGGTGTTGAAATTTTGTAAGAAACTTAACGGCCACGTTACTTAAAAGGGCATAAATTTTGTCTTAATATAGCATACCCAATAAAAGATTAAACTGATATGAAATTTCATCTTAGTCAAAAAGTGATTTTGCTCGATACCGAGTTTAAACCTGCGGGAGTGGCAATCATTATAAACCTAAACGACGAAAGCCGGAAATACGAGGTTGATTATACTTATCCTGACAGACGAGAGCCGGAAAAAATATGGGTACCCGAAGAACGCTTATTATTCATGCCTGACATAGCAGATGCAGTTTAAATTTTTACAACCTCTATATCAGCCGCAATTATGTTGCGGCTTTTTCATAGTCACAAACTAAAATGTAAAAACTTATTTTCAATAATTTTTGAAAGTTCAAAAATATTACTATATTTGACCTAACAATTGACAAATGAAATTAGCAGAAGCCAAACAACAATTTATTAGCAGCTGGGGAGCCTTTGGAACACATTGGGGTATTAACCGTACCATGGCGCAGATACATGCTTTGCTGATGATAAGCCCAGATCCACTTACACAGGACGACATTATGGAGCAACTGGATGTAAGCCGCGGCAATGTGAATATGAATATTCGTGAGCTGATCAGTTGGGGTTTAGTAGACCGTGTGATCTTACCGGGTGAAAGAAAAGAATATTTTACTGCTGAAAAAGATATCTGGAAAGTAGCCACACAAATAACCAGGGAAAGAAAAAAAAGAGAGCTGGATCCAATGCTGAAGCTCATGGGGCAACTGGAAAAAATTGAAGGTGATAGAAAGGATAAAGATGTGAAACAATTCGTGGAAACTGTTGGCAATATAAAAAAACTAGGACTGCAGGCAGATAAGATGCTGGACATGATGACGAAGGCAGATGAAAACTGGTTCTTGAGTGGAATAATGAAAGTGTTCAAGTAATTCAGATTACACAAGACAAGCCGCAATGCGGCTTTTATTTAGCAATACATTTTCAATTGTTTCTGAAAGTTTAAAATATACTATTATGAAGAAGTTTAAAATCGTTGACTGTTGGGTGAGTGCAATACTAATAGCCGGCTCATTTGTTTATGGATTCACATCTAAGAACTTCACTTTCATCAATGGCTATTTTGTTGTTGGAGGTTGGCAACTCATTAGCATTATTACACATTATCTCACTGATACATTTATGGGCAGATCAAGAAATAACTATTCAAAGCTTATAGCGTTGATTGCTTTGTCGCTATTAGCTATCGTTATTGTAGCTCAGGCATGGGAAAGCTTCTATGGATTGATGATGATTGAACTCTTGCTGCTGTTGGTTTCAGCGCCTTTAATGGCAATCTACTATACCTACTTATGTTTTGATGAAACATATTACAAAATGAAAAGACCATTGGCTTTACTTAAATAAATGACCTATTTCCAACCAAAAACAACTACAATGAAAAACAAAACTATCATCATTCCCGGCGGCACGGGCTTTATTGGACAAGCCATTAGCAACTACTTTGGAGAACACAACAAAATAATCATTCTCGGCAGGCAAATAAACAATCAGCCAACCAACGCAAACGGCGAGCACTACATCAGTAACAAATCTGCTGCCAACATTCAATACCTGCAATGGGACGCAAAGAACCCTGGTGAGTGGGCAAGTGTTTTTAATAATGCTGATATCGTTATCAACCTTACGGGTAAATCAGTTAATTGCCGTTATACCGAGAAGAATAAACAGGAAATTTTTGACAGCCGCACCTACAGTACAAAAATAATCGGCACGGCCATTCAGCAGGCTGTAAAGCCACCGACACTTTGGATCAATGCAGCTTCCGCCACTATTTACCCGCATGCTACCAATGCACCAAGGGATGAATCCTTCACTGATTTTGCCAATGACTTTTCAGTACAAGTTTGTAAGCTTTGGGAAAAAACATTTTTTGATCAAAGAACACCCTTCACAAGAAAAGTAGCATTAAGAATGGCTATTACTTTAGGAGCAGGCGGTGTGATGAATCCTTACTTCAACCTGTTAAAATTTGGATTGGGAGGAAGACAGGGTAATGGCAAACAAATGTACAGTTGGGTACATGTGGAAGATACCTGCAGGATGATTGAATGGATTTACGATCACAAGGAAATAGAAGGTATTTACAATTGCAGCAGTCCAGGTGCTGTGAGTAATGAAGTATTTATGCATACGCTGAGAGAAATAACAGGTCATAAAATTGGCTTACCTGCTTATAAATGGATGCTTACAATAGGCGCTTCACTAATTGGCACAGAAACAGAATTGGTTTTAAAAAGTCGCTGGGTGCTTCCAACTAAAATACTTGCAACTGGTTTTCGTTTTAAATATCCTGTGTTAAAATATGCATTAAGAGATATCGTTGCTCAAACACCCAGGCACAAGTATCATCTATTCTGAAGTGAAAGATGAACTCATTTTGCTGATCTTTGTTAATGAATAGGATGACAACGCAACCGATAATATTATTTGACGGCATTTGTAATTTCTGCAATAGCGCAATCAATTTCACCATAAAAAGAGATAAGAAAAAGCTAATCAAATTTGCACCCTTACAGAGTGAGGTCGGTCAAAAATTATTGAAAGAGTACAAGCTCCCTGTAAATAAATTTGAATCCTTTGTTTTTATTGAGAACAATAAAGCGCTCACTAAATCTACCGCAGCATTAACTGTTTGCAAATATTTAAAAGGTGCCTGGCCGCTTTGTTATGGCTTTATTTTAGTTCCTGCTTTTATAAGAAATACAGTATACGATTTTATTGCACGTAACAGGTATAAATGGTTTGGTTCAAAAGATGCCTGTATGATTCCAACACCAGATATAAAGGCAAGATTTTTGACTGATTAATGAATATTATGGAAAAGAAGAAAACACTGGTATTGGGTGCTTCGGAAAATCCGGCACGGTATAGTTTTTTAGCAGTTAACAAACTCACTAACCACCAGCATCCTGTAGTGGCAATTGGCAAACGTCCGGGTCACGTGGGTGATGTAACAATTGAAACGGAGAAAAAGAATTTTGACAATATTGATACTGTTACCCTGTATTTAAATCCCTTACACCAACAGGAATATTACGATTACATACTTTCTCTAAACCCAAAGAGAATCATCTTCAATCCCGGTACGGAGAATGATGAGTTGTATGAATTAGCACAGCAAAAAGGAATCAAAGTGCAGGAAGCCTGCACACTCGTTTTACTGGGCACAGGACAGTATTAAATATCTTACTACAATAATTCAAAGGCATCCATCGTTAGATTGTTTGGTGCGCAAGTACCATTATCCAAAAATCAATCTTATGAAACTTATGCCCGCCTGGTGCATAGCTGTGATGCTTACCCTGTTAGCTTACAGCAGTCCGGCCCAAACACTTCAAAAAAGATCAAGTTTATTTTCTGCCTATCCTGCTTCTATTAATTGTACTGAACAACAATTAAACAGCCTGTTTAATGCAGTAAACGGACAAAGCGTACAACTGGCGCTAACAGACCAATTCATCCTGAAGGGTACGTTAAAAAACAAAATGAATAAATACGGTAAAATTGAAACCTTGTTTATCCAGCTACCTGCCTTTGACAATACACTATTATCAATAAGCAGAAGAGCCGATGAACAAGAGAATTATGTTTATACGGCCCATCTGCTGAACAGGAACTTTACTGATGGCTATGAACTAAGGCGTGATAAAAACAACAAATACCGTTTTGAAAAAATAGAAGCAGAAAAAATGTTACCACTATGTAACCAGTGAGATAAATTATTTCCAAACAAGCATCCGAAATCCTTACCTGATGAAACCGAAACTTTTACTTCTATGCCTTGTGCTGCTTTGTACGCATATAGCAGCGTACAGCCAGGTTAAATTAAACAGCTATCCATCTGCAAAAGCAACTATTTACTTAGATTTTGATGGCGAATACGTGGTGAGCCCTATGTGGAACTATGGAAGTCCGCTTAACTGTGATGCTGCCGGTATGAGCGACGCACAAATTACAGAAGTATTCAACCGTGTGGCTGAAGATTATCGGCCATTTAATATCAACATTACTACAGACGAAGCTACCTTTTTAAAAGCGCCAGAAGATATGCGTATAAGGGTGATTGTTACTCCTACCAGCAGTTGGTTTACTGGTGTAGGCGGAATTGGCTTTGTAGGTTCATTTACCTGGGGAGATGACACACCTTGTTTTGTTTTTTGTGACAGGCTTGGTAAAAAGGCAAAACTGGTAGCAGAATGCTGTGCCCATGAAAGCGGTCATACTTTAGGGTTATCTCACCAGGCAAAATATGATGCTACCTGTACTCTTACCGCAACATACAATGATGGAACAGGAACAGGGGAAATAGCCTGGGCGCCCATTATGGGCAACAGTTATTACCGGAATATGAGCGGATGGAATAATGGACCCACACCGTATGGCTGCAGCAATGTGCAGGATAATCTTTCTATCATCACTTCTCAAAACGGATTTACTTACCGGGAAGATGATTATGCAGATGACTTTTCAACCACTACTGAAATCAATAACCCATTAGCGATAAATATTCCCGGTATCATTAGTACCAATAAAGATAAAGACGTAATCAAAATCAACCTTGCACAAAATACCGCCTTCCGTTTACAGGCAAATCCATTTAGCGTGGGAGATAATAATGAAGGTGCGGATCTTGACATCAAACTATCTTTATACAAATCAGATAAAACGCTACTTGCCACTTATAATCCTACCAACAGCATGAGCGTAACCATTGACACAATATTAATGGCAGGAAGCTATTATTTAATGGTGGAAGGCACTGGTAATAACTATGCTGCGGAATATGGCAGTCTTGGTTCTTATACCCTTACAGGAGTGCCCGGAGTATTGCCTCTTTGCAATGCAACACTAGCAGGCGATGTAGATAAATCTCAACACCACCTAAGCTGGACGCTAGCCTGCGAACAGATAATTAAATCTGTTTCATTGCAACAATCAACTGACGGTGTTAACTACACAGACAAAGCCAGTTTTGATTTAACCCAAAGAAACATAAATCTTGACGTGCTGAATAGCGGAGAGACATTCTACCGGATTAAGCTGGTTACTCTGGGCGACAACATTCTTTATTCAAATATTGTGGCATTGAAAAGGCCCAATCAATTTGCCCCTCAATTCATTATATCAACACTTGTGCATGACAAACTGGTGGTGAATGCCTCATCCAATTTTGCATACCGATTGTTTGACCTTAACGGCAATGTGATTCTTAAAGGCAATGCAGCAGCAGGTTTTAACAGCATTGATGTAGATAGCAAACCAAACGGGATGTATATCTTACAGTTATTTTCTAACGGAGTTCAGCAATCAAAAAAAATTACAAAACAATAAAAATAAGGTCATAGAATGTGTAAAGACAGTCGCAGGGCTGTCTTTCTTGTTGAATTAAATTACTATTAAAATATCCAGCCGCTCGAACTAACGATTTATTGTAATATAAATTCTCCGTAACTTTAAAAAACCTCATTTTATGTTATGGAGAAAATTTAATGGCGATCCCATCCAGCTTCCAATTAAACAGGCTGTTGAGGACGCCATCAAAAGAGAAACCGAAAACGGTTTTCACCTAAAAGTCTGCATTGGTACCGACAGCCAGGTAAAAGGATCTGAAACAGAATTTGCCACCGTCATTGTTTTTTTAAGAGAGGGCCGAGGCGGTTTTATGTTCATCCACAATGAAAAAACTTTAACCAAGTACAGCATTAAAGAAAGAATGCTGGTGGAAGTGGCTAAGAGCATTGAAATTGCTTACGAGCTCTGCGATCTATTTACCATCTACGATGTGGACATGGAAGTACATGCAGACATCAACACCAATCCACACTTTAAAAGCAACGAAGCTTTACGGGAAGCCATGGGTTATATCCTGGGAATGGGCTTTGCATTCAAAGCTAAGCCAGAAGCCTTTGCAAGCAGTAGTTGCGCCAATAAGGTGGTAAACTAAATAGTATATTCGTTACTGTTAGTTTGGTTCAATATTAATTTCGCAGAGTGAAATTTGCGGATGATACAATTGTCTCCCCTATTCTTCTTCAGTATTTAGTTCTTCAATCAGGCTGAGTATTTTATCCCTGCCCATTTTTTTAACGGCACTTGTTACAAAATGCTGCGGTAAAAACTGCCATGTTTTTGCAAGCGTAGTTAAAAACAGTTTTACATTCTTTGCAACTACTGATTGGGTTTCTTTATCAGCTTTTGTGAAAATTAATGAAATAGGTATACCCCATTTATCCAGCTGGTTTAAAAATTCAAGATCAATTTTTTGTGGTGCATGC
>CAZDHQ010000268.1:5630-6416 GCA_964505135.1 uncultured Ferruginibacter sp. | reverse complement strand
TTTTCTCAGTAATTAACTTCAAAGCTTCCTGTTCTTTAATGGTATTAATCAATTCTATCCTGTTTTTATAGGCAAGTCCCAAAAGAAAGAATACAATTTCACCAGCCACACCCAATTCATAATAAAAGAACGCACTTGTAAGCACAGATTTTCTACCCATGGGGTAGAAAAGAATATACAAAGAAACGATAGAGCAAACAATTAATACAGCATTGCCAATGGCCAGGTAAGAAAGTAATTTCTTCTTTTGAAAAATGGAAAAGACAACATAGTAAAGGCCTATGAGCAATGCCGTTACTTTCATAAGGTTTTCCAGCAGGCTTTGCAGAACAAAATTATTAGTAAAAAAATGCAAAACGCTAAAAGCTAAAATAATTACCGTGGTTATCCCTTGACCCAAAACCAACACTCTATCCAGCACCGGATAGTTTTTCTTTGTGCTAAGAAAGGTCCTGGTGAAAGCAATGTAAAAAATAGTGCCTATGGCTAACAAGATAAATGCAAGATAGCTGGTGAAGAAACTTCTTAATATACCAGACTGTCTTTCAAAATAAGTAGTGAGCAATACCAGCAAAAGCATACAGCTTGCATATGCCGAATTATACAGAAACTCTTTCTTAAAACTTAAGAGATAATTTGCAAGAGAAAAAAAGAACATCATAAGCAATAAACCGCTAAATAAATAGCCAACCGCCTGTTGAGAAGCTTCTTTGTAGTAAGTTCTCTTTTTATATTCTTCAAAAAAATCATTTCCTTGTTTTGGAGAATTCTCGTTTTGAATTGCAT
>CAZDHQ010000268.1:0-5620 GCA_964505135.1 uncultured Ferruginibacter sp. | reverse complement strand
AATTGATTATCTCAACATTTGGAATCCTAATAAAAAAATCATTTCTTATTATTTGGGGAGCGATTGAGTTATGCATGGTTTTGGAAGGCTCAAGTATAATCAGGAAAAGTTTCTTTTCCTGACCAGCTAAAAACAATGGTTGATAGCCATTCTCCCGGCTGAGGTCTGGCAATAAAGTGGGATGGTTGTTAGCTGCTACTTGAAAAGTCTGTATACTTTTATAGGTTAGGCCTGGATAAAAATAAACTGTATCTGCGGCTGTAACTGAATTATAAAGTGCAACCAATAAAAAAACTCTTCCCGCAATCCAGTTTTTGGGTAGGCGCTTACCAGATATTAAATGAGAAAGCGGTGTCCATTGCTGCTGTAAAGCAGAGAATGCGTCAAGCTTTCTGGCACTGTCTGCAATTGCCAGGCAGCTAGGCATATAAACTGAATCTTTTATGATTGTAATATCATAGTAGGAATAATCAGGCGTATGTTGGGCTTTTAAAACAAAACAGGAACAGGAAAGAAAAAAAAGCAGTAAAGTTTTTCTTATCGCCATCATTATATAAACGTACATCTTTTCATTGATATGTTTTAACTAAATAGCAACAAACTAAACTGCTTTCACTGCAGTTTTTTTTATCTTTGTTTTGATGGCTAAGAAAGTTAAACCAACTAAAACCACTGCGAAAAATAAAGAGGTTTTAAAAAAAGAAGTTGAGCAGGAGATTGAGGTAAAACAATTACTGAAGGATGAACGTACCCACAAAATTGCCGGCACTATCTTACTATTGATATCATTACTGCTATTTATTGCATTCACTTCGTATCTCTTTACCTGGCAGGACGACCAGGACAAAGTATTAAGCGAAGGGTTTAATTTATTTTGGGGGTCTGATACCAAAGTGAATAACCTGCTCGGAACACTCGGTGCGTTCCTTTCTCATTTCTTTATTTACAAAGGCTTTGGCATTGCCTCGTATTTAATCAGCAGTTCTTTTTTTGTGGCTGGTGTTAACTTGTTTTTTGGCAAGAAGATATTTTCATTAAGAAGAAATGTAAAATATGTACTTACAGGCCTCATCTTATTAAGTGTAACTTTTGCCGTGCTATTTGGTAGCAAAGGATTTCCGTGGGGCGGTGCTGTTGGCAAAATGATAAAGACCTGGATGAATCACACCATTGGCCAGGTAGGAACATTAGCTGTATTAACGGCAGCTATTTTAAGTTATGTAATATGGCAGTTTAATCCAGCCTTCAAAGTCCCTTCTGTTAAAAAAACCAAAGAAGCGGATGTAGAAGATACAAATGAATTTGAAGCAACAGAAGAGGAAGAAGAAGGTGAGGATGTGGAGGATGAATTGATAGCAAAGGAAAATATTACCACACAAAAAGGCAACAGGATTAAAGGCAATGGTGGCATGGTAAATATTCCCCTGGAAATAAACAATGAACCCGATGAAAGTATTCAATTGATAGAAAAAGAAATTGAAACGCCTCTTGCAAAAAAAGAAACGAGCGTTATACCCGAAGCAGTTCAACCCAAGGAAGCTATTGTGGTTCAGCCTTCAGTGAGACCACAGAAAGAAACGAATACGCCTGCGCTTGAACTGGAAATAAAAACTGCACCTGAAAAATCTGAAGAAGATAAAAAAATTGATCAACCTAAAACGGGTAGCATCAATACACCTTACGATCCGATCCTTGATTTAAGAGATTATAAATATCCCAACCTGGATCTGCTGGAAACATATGGCAATGAGAAAATAGTGCAGGATGCTGCGGAACTGCAGGCCAATAAAGACCAGATCATCAACACACTTAAGAATTACGATATCAGCATACAGAAAATATCTGCTACAGTTGGACCTACTGTTACATTGTATGAAATTATTCCTGCAGCAGGTGTTCGTATTTCAAGAATTAAAAACCTGGAAGATGATATTGCATTGAGTCTTGCAGCGCTTGGCATTCGCATCATTGCACCCATACCAGGAAAAGGAACCATTGGCATTGAAGTTCCCAATACCAAGAAGACAATTGTAAGCATGAAGACAATTTTGTCTTCGGAAAAGTTCCAGAACAACCACTTCTCTTTACCTATTGCATTAGGCAAAAAAATTGATAATGAAAATTTCATCGTTGATTTGGCCAGTATGCCTCATCTTTTAATGGCGGGTGCAACCGGCCAGGGTAAATCAGTGGGGGTAAACGCAATACTGGTTTCATTACTTTATAAAAAGCATCCATCACAGTTAAAGTTTGTATTGGTGGATCCAAAAAAAGTAGAGCTCAGTATTTATAAAACAATTGAAAAACACTTCCTGGCAAAACTGCCTGGTGAAGAAGATGCCATCATCACCGATACAAAAAAAGTGGTGCACACACTAAATGCCTTGTGTATTGAAATGGATAACCGCTATGATTTGTTGAAAGAAGCTGGCTGCCGTAACATTCGTGAGTACAATGAAAAATTTATTGCACGAAAACTAAACCCGGAAAAAGGTCACCAATTTTTGCCATTCATAGTTTTGGTAATTGATGAGTTTGCTGATCTGATAATGACCGCAGGCAAAGAAGTGGAAATGCCTATTGCAAGGCTAGCGCAGCTTGCACGTGCAGTAGGTGTGCATTTGATCATTGCTACACAAAGACCAAGTGTAAATATTATTACCGGCACCATTAAAGCCAATTTCCCTGCACGTATTGCTTTTAAAGTGAGCAGCAAAATTGATAGCCGCACTATTTTAGATGCTGGTGGTGCGGAGCAACTAATTGGTAAGGGTGATATGCTGGTGAGTTATAATGGTGAGCTGGTGCGTTTGCAATGCGCTTTTGTTGATACGCCTGAAGTGGATAGGGTTACTGATTTCATTGGTGACCAGCGTGGATATGCACAGGCATTTTTGTTACCCGAGTATGTGGATGAAAAAGAAATGGAGAAAGGTGATTTTGATATCAATGATAAAGATGCCCTGTTTGAAGATGCGGCAAGACTGATCGTAATGAGCCAAAGCGGAAGTACCTCTTTATTGCAGCGTAAAATGAAACTGGGCTATAACCGTGCAGGCAGATTGATGGATCAACTGGAAGCTGCAGGTATTGTGGGACCGAACCAGGGAAGCAAAGTAAGGGATGTGCTTATAAAAACAGAAGCTGAACTGGATATGCACTTGAGTAACTACCTATAATTATTCCAGTACTTTTTCCATCTTCATACTCCTTGAACCTTTTATAAGCAGCATTGCATTGTTTAAATGCTGTTGTTTTAACCATGTTGCCGCTTCTTCCGAATTATTGAAATTGATGTACACATGATTCACTTTATTAAAGTCACCACCTACCAGTACCACATCTTTCCACTTAAATTGATTGATTAGTTCAATAATAGCAGTATGTTCTGCTATACTATCCTCCCCCATTTCCATCATTCCACCAAGCATCAGTACTTTATTTTCACCATGCATCTTTGCAAAATTCTCAATAGCAGCCTTCATGCTGGTGGGATTAGCATTATAAGCGTCTAAAATGATTTTATTACCCTCCTTTTCTATCAATTGTGAGCGACTATTAGACGGAACATAGGTTTCAATTGCATGCTTTATTTTTTCTTCTTCTACGCTAAAATATTTTCCTACGGCAACTGCCACCAATACATTGGGTAAGTTATAATCTCCTACCATGTTGGTATGAACCTGGTTGAACTTTGTTCCACCCTTCATCGTGACTGTCAAAAATTCCTTTTCAGGCAGGGCTTCTCCTACTATGGAGGCATCCCGTGTTCCATATGTTTCGATATGCTGTATACCCTTGCTCATTTCAATGAGATAGTCATAGTCTTTCATTAAAAAAACGGTACCACCATTTTCTCTAATATAATCATACAGCTCTCCTTTTCCCTTTCTAACACCCATTATACCACCAAACCCTTCCAGGTGTGCTTTACCACAATTAGTAATGATGCCATGTGTTGGTAGTGTGTACTTACAATACCCTTCAATTTCTTTTTGATGATTGGCACCCATTTCTATCACGGCCATCTCTGCATCTTGCCTTACAGATAAGATAGTAAGCGGAATGCCAATATGATTATTGAGGTTTCCCCTGGTGGTGTATGTAATATACTTACTGCTTAACACCGCATGCACCAGTTCTTTGGTGGTGGTTTTACCATTGCTTCCGGTAATGGCAATAAATGGAATATTAAACTGTTGACGATGGTATTTAGCTAACAACTGCAGCGTTGTTAACACATCATCCGTTTTAAACACTCTTTCGTCATTAAATCCAACTTCTTCATCAACCACCACACATGCAGCACCAGCATCCAGCGCCTGCCTGGCAAATAAATTGCCATTAAAATTGGGCCCTTTTAGTGCGAAAAAAATATCACCATGCTGCAGCTTCCTCGTATCTGTTTGCACCGATGGACTTTGTAAGTAGATCTTATAGAGTTCCTGTATTTGCATATATCAAAAATAATAAGATTGATGTGTACCTAACTAAAAAGCCCCTCAATAAAATTGAAGGGCTTTGAATGCTATGCAAAAAGTTATTTTTTCTTTCTTGAGTTTTGCCTGCGCTTACCAAAGATATTACCTTCTTTAAAGCCAGGACCTTCTGGAGCACCCATGTAAGTTTGAGCGCAACGGAAACCAATGGTGCTTGAAGACTGATCTTCTTCTAAGAAACGACGGGCACCGGGAGATAACCAATAAGCCCTATCATTCCAGCTACCACCTTTAAATACTTTTGATTTATCACTAATCAAAGTAGTTACACCATATTCATAAGTAGCACCACTTGCAGAGTCGCCATCCAAATGGTTCAATGCATAATTATGTTGGTAGTTACGACGGTTCTTCACTTCTTCATCGCTGATATCAACTTTTTTCAGGCGACCTAATGAATCTCTTTCAAATTCACCAGCGCTGTTCTTGTAGTATTTCTGGAATTTATTACCACGGAAATAGTTGAAATCATCAGCGTCTGAAGCAGTAAGCGGTCTGTAAGTATCTTGTACCCATTCTGAAACGTTACCACTCATATTATACAAACCAAAAGAGTTTGGATAGAATGATTTTACATTACCGGGAATCGCTGAACGGTCGTTCAAACCACCTGCAACACCCATGTTATCACCTGTGCCACGCTTAAAGTTAGCCAGGAATTTACCCTGCCATGCACCACGGCGATTATCACGAATACCATTAGGATTTTTGCTCCATGCGTAAATTTGTTGGTTAGAGATTAACTCTTCACCAGATCCGCTTTCTTTCTTTCTTGGGCTTGGGTTTTGATCATACAAACCGTAAGCTGCATATTCCCATTCTGCTTCAGTTGGCAGGCGGTAACCCATATTAAGCAAACCATCTTCCATTTTTACATTGGAACGTGGTTTACCATTTACATCTTTAAGGTCAGATTTTTTTGGCTTTGCTCTTCCTTGTATCAATTCAGGATTTAGCAAATAGGTTTCGGTATTGAATGAACCATCTGCACCACCACCTTTCATTTCTTTTTTAGCAAAGTCTTTTTTCAGGTAACCACTTTTCATCAGGTTCAACTCGTTTACCCTGTCTGTTCTCCATATACAAAAATCATGTGCCTGCTGCCAGGTAACACCCACCAC
>CAZDHQ010000267.1:0-6419 GCA_964505135.1 uncultured Ferruginibacter sp. | reverse complement strand
CTAAATTACCCAAACCAAAATTGAGCGACTGACCACCACCCATTGATAAGCCTGCGATGGCCCTATGTTCCCTGTCTTTGATAACAGGATACTTTTTTTCAATGAAAGGAATCAAATCATTCAGCAAATCTTTTTCAAAAGTGGCAAATGCCTGTACCCTTGGTGCTTCAAAAACATTTCCACCTGCACTATCATTTTTCATGGCTCTGCCGTTGGGCATAACAATGATCATCGGCTCCGCTTTGCCGTCAGCATATAAATTGTCTAAAATATTTTGAGGAGCTGCACCATTCAACCATTCTTTTTCATCGCCACCAATGCCATGTAATAAATACAGCACAGGGTATTTTTTATTTTTTGCAAAACCCGGTGGTGTGTAAATGATGGCTCGCCTTCTGGTGCCAACTGTTTTAGACTGATAAATAACTGTATCAATTTTACCGTGGGAAATATTGGTACGAACGGTATCAAAACCAAAAGTAGCAGGCTTTACAGGTTCCTGTGCATTTACGTATTGAAGTGAAAGACTTACAATGGCGACTGTTAAAAACTTTTTCATATAGCTTGTTTACCTTTTAAATAAATATTTATTGTGGTTGAATGATTTGGTATTTCCCACTTAAATGCATCAAGCTAAAGAGGTACAACAGTCCATCATAATAAGGATCGAAGTATCCGTCTTCATAAGGCTCCAGTTTTGAATTCCACAATTCATGTACGAAATCAAAACTGCTTTTGTCTTTTGTGATCATTGCAGTGGTTGCAGCAGTGGAAACCAATCCAAGTGAATGCCTTAATTTTTTAAAACCACCTGCCTGCAAAATTTCTTTTGGCGTACTTCCATCGGTATTAAACTGGTCTTCAAATTGGTCAATGCCTTTTGAGCGTAGAAAGTGCTGGATTCTTTTTGCATAATCTTCCTGCCAGGCTTTGTCTTTTCCAAACCAGGTATAATCCATTGCAATGTTCATCGGCACCCGCCAGGAATCATATCTAAAACCTGGTGGCATCCATGGCGCCACATGCATCGCACCGGAAAATTCTGCATAATCAGGATTAAGACCAGTAACGGCGTCGCATGTACGATGAAGAAATGCCCTTGCTGTATCTGCACAGTCCTTATAAAATTGTTCATGCCCGTCTTTCGCATACAGTGCCCAAATCTCAAAGAAAGCAGCCACATGGTAGGAGGGGTCTGTCCAGTTGTAATTATTTCTTTCCGGCGTAAAACTGATTTGTTTGTGTTCGGTGTTGATGATATGGTGAATGCCGTTGGTTCCGTCTTTACTCCACATCGCATCTAAAATATTTCTTGCTTCTGCGTAATAGTTGATACCGGAAGCATTGCCCCAACGGTTAGACGCAAATAACAAATCGGTTACAAAATAGAGTTCACCATCCGAAGCGGTGCCTTCAGAATTTTTCTTCATCGTCTCTGGGTTAATGCTCCAGGCAAAGTACCCTTTGGCCGGACCGTCAGGATGTTGTAAATATTTTTTACTCCATCGCCAGATGCGATCAAATACATCTTTCTTATTCAACTGCACAGCAATCATCATTCCGTAAGAAAGGCCTTCGGTTCTTGCATCATGATTTTTAATGTCCGATACATATGCCATTGAATCGCCTACTTCAAAATACACACGGTTGGGGCCTTCAAAAAGATCATGATAGGCTTTGTCAATTTTTGTATTGATATCGGCTTCTTTGTAACCTGCATCAATGAAAGTATTTTGGTATTTGCCTGATTGAAATGATGGTTGATGAGGCCGCCTGTTCTTTTGTGCAACCAGTGTAAGCGTAAGCAAGCATTGCAAAATCGTAAATACTAAATGGATACGGTAAATATAATTGCGCCTGTAAGTTCTCATCTTCATTTTTTATTTTGTTATGCTCATCACATTGCCCAATTGATCATGTTATTTAAACAACAATGGCGCAAGCTCACGCAGGCTTCTTCTCCATGTTAAAAATTCATGTGCGGTGTTTTCTGAGATGTAGGGAACAGCATTAATGCCTGCATCCTTTAAAGCCTGCACAGAACTTTTAACGCCATCCGGCCATTCTTTACTTCCGCAACTAGTGAAGATCAACTTCACTTTTGATTTATCTTTTATTTCTTCAGGCTTGTAAACACCCCCACTCAGTAATGCATAGTAAGCAAAAACATCTGGCTTGTTTAATGTAATGGTATGTGTTTCCATTCCACCCATTGAAAGACCTGCCATTGCACGGTTAGCCTGGTTCGCCAATGTGCGGAAGTTCGCATCTACGTAAGGGATCAATTCATCTACCAATACAGTTTGAAACGGAATAATACTAAACTCATTGATGTGTCCCCATCTTACTTCATTGGTCATGCCATAAGTCATCACAATAATGAAAGGTTTTATTTTTCCTTCGGCAATTAAATTATCCATGATCAAATTCGCATGTCCCTGGTTGCTCCATGCTGTTTCATCTTCGCCCCATCCATGCTGCAGGTATAGCACGGGATATTTTTTTGCTTTGTCTTTTTCATAACCGGGAGGTGTGTACACAAAAGCACGGCGTGAAGTGTTGGTGCTTTTAGAAGGAAATAATATTTGCTGTACATTACCATGCGGCACATCTTTCAATGCATAAAAATCCTGGTCATGTGCTGGTATTTCTATACCGCTTTCCCAGCGCACAGAGCCATAAAAATTCAATGTGCCCGGATCATTAAATTTTCCTCCGTCGATATTGATATTGTAATAATGAAAACCCTCATCCAATGGGCCTTCTGTAGTTCCCACCCAAAAACTGTCTGCCATTTGCTTCAATCTTGTGCCGCCTCTTCCGCCAAGACCCAGGCTTACTTTCACACTATCTGCTGATGGCGCCCATATTTTAAATCTTGCGTAGCCTTGCGAATTCACCTGCGGATATTCCTGTCCAGGTTGATTGAGTGAAGATGGTTTGAAGTCTTCAACGATGGATGATTGCGCCATCGCCGTTCCGCTTATCATTGCTATTGCAAAAAAAGTGACTATCGTTTTGTATTTAGCTCTGGAAAAATGTGCTTTATTTTTTTTCATATTCGGGCTTTTAATTTTTGATCATTTTATTTTGATTGTAACACAATTACCTGTCCGGCTTTAGTTGGTATATCATACAAAAAGGTTTGTGTTAATACAGGAGCCGTAATGATAGCTTTATCGGAAATAACAGGGGCAGGAGTTGGTACTGTTTGATAAAATGGATTACTGTTTTCTCCTGTTGCTTCTTTTAATGCAGCACCATTAGACAATTGCATTTTATTAGGTACACGCACACGAAGGTTTCCGCCAATGGTAGATTTTATCACAGTCTTTACCACCATTCCATTTTTCCATTGCATATTGATGATCTCAAAACCACCAATTGCCCTAAGACCGCTGATACTGCCTTCTGCTTTCCATGCATCAGGCAACGCAGGCAGTAAATGAACAGCTCCGTCAGCACTCTGCATCAGCATTTCAGTAATGCCGGATGTGCAACCAAAGTTTCCATCTATTTGAAAGGGTGGATGAGCATCAAATAAATTATTGTAAGTCCCTCCACCGCCTTCATTCGTGCCCACTGGTGTAAGCTGGTCTTTTATTAATTTATAGGCATGATTGCCATCCTGCATTTTAGCCCACCAGTTTACTTTCCATCCCATGCTCCAGCCGGTGGAAACATCTCCCCGTTGCAGCAGGGTATTTTTTGCAGCACTGTATAAGGAAGGGGTTCTGTAGGGTGAAATCTGGTTAGAAGGGAACAAACCGTATAAGTGAGAAATATGCCGGTGTTTATCCTGCGGATCATCCAAATCGTTTAACCATTCCTGTAATTGACTATACTGGCCAATGTGCATTGGTGCCAGCCGGTTACGTATAGCAGTTAAGCTGTCTGCAAAAGCTTTGTCCTTTCCTAAAATGTTTGCTGCTTTGATTACATTGTTAAACACATCAAACATGATTTGATTCGTCATGGTAGCGCCTGCCTCCAGTGATGAATTAGGGTGTGCCTTTGGTGCATTTTCCGGTGACATATCAGGGCATATAACCAGGTAATGTTTGGTAGGATGTTCCACTAAAAAATCAACATAAAAAAGAGCGGCATCTTTTAATATTGGATATACGGAGGCTAAATATTTTTTATCACCGCTGTATAGATAATGTTCCCACACATGTGTGGCTGGCCAGCCACCACCATTTACCCATGCACCCCATGGCCCATCTATTGCGCCAGTGGTACGCCATATATCTGTGTTGTGGTGTGCAGTAAAACCCCTGGCACCATACATTTCTCTTGCTGTTTGTTTACCTGCTTCATCCATCTCTTTCACCATTTGAATAAAGGGCATGTGCAGTTCAGATAAATTGGTTTTTTCTGCAGGCCAGTAATTCATCTCTGCATTGATATTAATGGTGTATTTGCTATCCCATGGTGGATAAACTTCTTTGTTCCAAATGCCCTGCAGCGTTGCTGGCTGACTGCCTGGCTGGGAGGATGATATTAAAAGGTAGCGGCCATATTGATAATACAATGTTACCAATTGCGGATCATTGGCAGAGGCAAAGTTTTTTAGTCGTTCGTTTGTTGGAAGCTTGCTTGCTGAAGTATTGCCTAAGTCTAATTTAACCCTGTTGAAATATTTTTGATAGGCTATAGTATTTTCTTTTAAAATGGCTGCAAATGGCTTGGCTACTGCTTTTTCCAAATAGGCTTTTGCTCTTGCCACTTCATCAGCATCCAGGTTATTGTAGTTATTAAAATTGGTAGCAATAGAAATGTATACAGTCACTGCATCTGCATCTTTTATTATAATAGATGTATCTGTTGAAGTGATTTTGCCTCCCTTGTTTTTAAATTGAATAAAGCCCTGGTATTTAACCGCTCCGTTTACACCTTCATGGCTGATGCCCTTTCCAGAAAAACTCAATGCGGCATTGTTAACTGATTTGATCGTAGCGTTCGGTAATGGCGTAGAATAAAAAGAGGTGAATGATAAACTGTGTGGCTTATCAGCAGTTAGTTCTATGGCAATAATTCGTTCGGGTATACTGGCAACTGCCTTTCTTGTATAAGTAATATTGTTAACCTTGTAAGTGGTGGTAGTGATAGCATTTTCAATATCCAGTTCTCTTGAATAGTTGCTATAGTTTTGATGACCATTAAACACAAAGTGCAGGTCACCTGCAGGCAAAAACATTTGTCCATGCGATTTTTGGGTTACGATAACCCTGTTGGTAAGCTGATCTGCTTCATCAAATTTTCCTGCAAAAATCAGTTTGCGTATTTCGTTCAATGAATCAAGTGCAAGCGGATTGTCATTCCTGTTAGGGCTTCCGCTCCACAAGGTATGCTCATTCAGTTGGATCAGTTCCGACTCCACATTTCCATAAACCATTGCTGCTAACTTCCCATTACCAATGGGCAAAGCATTTTCCCAGGTATTTCCCGAGGGTGTGTTATACCAAAGTTTTAATGGTGTTTTTGTTTGTGCGTATAAGCTACAAGTTGCAAAGAGGAGAATGGCAGAAATAAATGATTTCATGTTAATTCAATATGGCTTTTATTAAATGTGATTTTGACGCTTATTTGTCAATGCAGCAGTCGTCCATTTCCTACTAAAGATATTTTGCATTATTTTTTTAGAAGAATATTTTTATGATTTTTTGAAAGATTTTTTTTGCGGAGAATTTTTGTTACAAGCAGAAGCAGTAAAGCTAAAATATTTGTGCATCATCGATGATTAAAAAGGGCTGTCAGTAAAGATGACAGCCCTTAGATCATAGATTTAAAATGGAATCATTCCAAAGACTGCAGATCAAACTTAGTTGATCAGCGGATTGGTAGATGTTTCTGCTGCCGGGATAGGGAAGAGGTCTACCTGTCCTGGTTTTGGATCAGCTTTGATAGAAGGGAAATAGCCTTTCTTTCTCCAGCGTAAAATATCGATGTTGTTTACTTCTTCACCGCTTAACTCAACAGATCTTTCATGCATCACCGCTTTTAATGCATCAGTTTTAGAGGTTAGTGTAACAGCTGGCATATTTACACCGGGTCTGCTGCGAACTTCGTTGATGTAAGCAGCCGCCTGCGCAGGTGTGCCTACTTCAGCTTCGCATTCAGCCAACATTAGTAATACATCAGCATAGCGGAACACCCGCTGGTTGATACCTCCGGGGTGGAATCCTGAGTTTACCCAATCGTAAATATTGTATTTACGGAAGAAACGTTTTTTTGTAACGCCGCCTTTAGTAGAGGTTGCGATGTTCATGGCATCTGCTGTAAGTTTTAAAGCTCCTGATGGTGCCTTGGTTAAAATGGTATCGCCTTCTTCAAACACTGTGTATTTGTATCTTGGATCATTTGGCTCAAATTCGTCAAGCAATTGATTGGATGGAATGGCGTTCCCCCATGTGATG
>CAZDHQ010000266.1:0-6425 GCA_964505135.1 uncultured Ferruginibacter sp. | reverse complement strand
AAACTCATTTCTATGGATCTGATCCTGAAGCAAACCTGCAGGGTGGTGGCAACGGCCAGGGCTTAGTGAACTATATGGTTCCTACCACCCGTTCAATCAGTATTGGAATAAAGGCTTCATTTTAAAAACATCTGACATGAAAAAAATAAATTTTTTAATACTTTTTATATTTCTTTTTGCATCCAACGGGTGTAAGAAATACCTGGATGTAAATACCAATCCCAATAACCCGCCGGATGTACCGGAATCAAATTCACTGCCTGCAATTGAAACAGTAATCTCTACTCAAATTGCCGGTGGTAATGTAACATTTGGTGTAACACCAGTTACAGCATACTGGACACAGCAACTGGCACTCAACCAGGAGCAGCCACAGATTGATGGCTATAAAATAACCACCGATGGAGTAGACTGGTATTTTCTTTACCCAACACTTAAAAATTTGCAATTGCTGAGCAATAAAGCATCTACAAATGGTAACAATACTTATGCGGGCATTGCCGAAGTGCTCTCTGCTTATACCATGGGCATCATTACTGACTTATGGGGTGATGTACCATACTCACAGGCATTAAATGCAGATAATATCAGACCTACTTATGATAAGCAGGAAGATATTTACAAAGGCCTGCAGGCACAGCTAGATAAGGCACTGGAGTATTTTGATAAACCAGCAGGTAAAGCTCCTGGCGCTGATGATTTTATTTATGGAGGCGATACAGACAAATGGAAAAAGTTTGCTTATACACTAAAGGCAAGGTACTACATGCATCTTACTAAGGCGCCGGGATACACTGCAGCTACACAGGCTGATCTTGCTTTAACAGCATTGAACAAAGGTTTTAGCAGCAATGATGATGAAGCAGCTTTTGCATACCCTGGTAGTTCAGGTAATGAGAGCCCCTGGTTTCAAAACACACTTTCAGGTGCAGGTGGTGTAGTATTGTCTTCTACTTTCATTGACTCATTGGTAAGTCGTAACGATCCCAGGCTGCCCGTAATAGCAGCGGAAGCTGTAACAGGCGGAGGTTACCATGGCAGGGTAATTGGTACAGGTGCTAATCCCGATCCAGATAAATACTCAAGGATAAATGATTTTTATGCAGGTGCGGCTGCTAGCGAATACCTGATGACTTATGCCGAAGCCTTGTTCTTAAAAGCAGAAGCTACCTTCATTAAAAGTGGCGCCGCTGCGGCACAGCCCATTTACCAGGATGCTATCAAAGCACACATGAGCAAACTCGGTATCAGTGGTGGAGCTACCAATGCATATCTTGCGTCAAGAGGTACACTTACTGATAATAATGCGCTGCAGAGAATTATAGAAGAGAAGAGTATTGGAAATTTCTTATCAATAGAAAATTATAATGACTGGAGAAGAACAGGTTATCCCTTGCTTACTCCAGTACAAAATAGTTACTACCCTGCTATACCAGTTAGATTGCCTTATCCTTTAACATCCATCACCAGCAATCCACAACCAGAGCAATCTGCAACTGTAACAACACCCGTATGGTGGGATAATTAATAATTTAGAATAAAGTATTATAGTTTAAAGAGCGGCTGTGTTTTAACATAGCCGCTCTCTTTTTATGTAAATAAAATTTAGAAAGGTTGAAGTGTAAAACCAGGCTTTGATAATACACTACACAATAAGAATCAATTAAAAGGTAAATTTAATAATCCATTAGCAGTATCCTATCTGTAGCGTGAGCCTTCCTACATTTTTTAAAGATTAATCACCTCACTTCCCAAACCATTGTATATTTATTCTCTATAACCAACCGCAAAAATTATCTCATGAAAAAAGCTGCCATCGCATTCGTTTTATTTTTCGCTACCATTTTATCAAAAGCCCATATCAGGCTGCCCAATATAATCAGCAGTAATATGGTGTTACAGCAGCAGTCTACGGTAAAGCTGTGGGGCTGGAGTAACCCGGCAGAAAAAATTTGGGTCACCACTTCCTGGGATAATAAAACAGATTCGGTAGTGGCTAGCCGGGATGCCCAATGGGTATTGGAAATAAAAACACCTGCCGCAGGCGGGCCTTACAATATTGTGTTGAAAGGAGAGAATACCATTACACTCAGCAATGTACTCATTGGTGAAGTATGGATTTGTTCCGGTCAATCGAATATGGAAATGACGGATGGCTGGGGAGGCATACCCGATATCAAAGCAGCATTGCCTGCCTGTGCCAATGACAAGATCCGGTTTTTTGCAGTACCCAAAACTACTTCCCTGTACCCACAGGATAATTGCGGCGGCGAATGGGTTTACTGCGATTCCAATACGCTAAAAGCTTTTAGTGCAGTGGCTTATTTTTTTGGAAGAAAAATTAATGCTGCTCTCAATGTGCCGGTTGGCTTAATCAGCAGCAACTGGGGTGGCACGCCTGCAGAAACATGGACGGAACCTTCCGCCATCGACAATTCGCCAGCGTTAAAAGCATCAGCCGCTAAACTCACACCATACGATTGGTGGCCTTACCGGGCAGGCGCTACCTACAATGGCATGATTGCACCACTCACTAATTTCAGCATTGCCGGTGCCATCTGGTACCAGGGCGAGGGTAATACCAGTGCACCCGATACCTATGCTCAACTGCTAACCACCATGATTGGTACCTGGCGTAAAGCATGGGGCAAGGAACTGCCTTTTTATTATGTACAGATTGCTCCGTTTACCTACGAAAATAAATTTGTATCGTCCATCATCCGGGAACAACAAACAAAGGCAATGAGCTATCCCAATGTTGGTATGGTGGTGGTAACAGATGGTGTTGACAATGTAAAAGACATTCACCCCAAGGGCAAGCAACTGGTAGGTGAACGCCTTGCCAACTGGGCATTGGCGCAAACCTATCACCAGGAGGGCATCGTTTATAAAAGCCCGGTATACCAAAGCATGGAAGTGCAAAAAAACAAAGCCATCATTGCGTTTGACAATGCACCCAATGGATTGATGTCGAAAGACAAGGCAGTGACAGAATTGTTTATTGCCGGTGCTGATAAAATATTTTACCCGGCTACTGCAAAGATTGATAACAACAAACTGATTGTGTGGAGCCCGAAAGTATCGCAGCCTGTTGCTGTAAGGTTTGGTTTTAGCAATGCTGCTATCGGTAATTTATTTAGTAAAGAAGGGTTGCCGGTAAATCCATTCCGCACGGATGATTGGGAACTGGATCGGTCGAAGGAATAGGTGATCTTTCGTTGTGCTTTATTATACACTTCAGTTCTGAATGCTGTTTTAGAATGACTGTCTGATGATGAAAGTGAAATCCCTTATAACTGTCGTTTTATCTATCTTTCTTTCGGGTTGTTTGTTTGATAGTGATAGCGATACAATTGTTGGCAATTATGAAACTACCTGGATTGATATTCCTCAAACCAGAAGCATCAATAAGGGGAAAGAATTGGTACCTGCCTATGTTTCATCAATAGTCCACAACTCAAATTTCATCATTGCGAAACAGCAACCGATCAAGCAGGGTACGATTGTTACGGTTCATACAGACACCACAAATTATTACATCATTACTGTTTCAAATAACTCATACCAGGATAAGCCTGTTTACGGGCCACTAAACAAAAAATCATTTGACAGCTTAAGACAGGTATTAAGAATTGAAGACTTGCAGTTTGATATGTTTTACCCGGAATATTGAAAAATTGTAAACAAGTGAAGGCATACAAAATAACCAAAACCATTGCAATAGTTTCTTATCTTTTTATCATTCTTATGGGTGATACGATAGGACTGCCTTTTTTTATGTGGTTACTGTTTACCTTACTCGCCTTTGGAAGTGCTGACCAGCTATTTGCGTTTTTTGGTGTTGCAGGTTTAATACTAAACTTTGTGATATTGAACTCTAAAAAGACTTTGCAAATTATAATGCAGGACGTACTTGGTTTTATGCTTTTAGCTTCTCCACTTATCCGGCGACTGACCGAAGTTCCGATCGACAAATTCAACTATCCAGCTTTCATTATTCCAACAGCTATGTTTGTATTGTTTTATATCGGTTCACTTTATTTTTCTCTTAGGCTATATCTTTCAAATCAAAAAGTATAGCCATAAAAAATCGAATTGTTTGCAGAATGATATTTTCGATTGCCATTATTGGTTTGGTGACCAATAAGCAAAGCGTAAAGCATTTTGCTGTTAAAAATAAAACGATTAGAAAATTGTAATTGATTTGATATCTTAATACACCTATAAGGTTCGCCAGCAAAATGCTCTGCACAAACCTTATAGGTTTTTTTATTAAATAAAACCACTATCAGCAGAACAGTTCGGAAACAACTAAAAACCACATCATGCAATTTGACCCCAATAACAAAATCGTACAACTCTGTGCGGAGGGTATGGAAGCAGAAGGAAAAGGCCATGCAGAAAGAGCTTCCCAACTTTTTCAACAGGCGTGGGATGCAGCCAGCGATGACTTTGAAAAATTTACAGCAGCTCATTATGTAGCCAGGCATCAAAAAACGGTAGCTGACAAACTAAAGTGGGATGAAACCTGCCTGCAACATGCACTAAAACTTGATGATGAAACGATGAAGGGCACTTATCCATCGCTATACCTTAATATCGGTAAGTGTTATGAAGACCTGGATGAATTTGATCAGGCAAAAAAACATTACCAGCTTGCGTTATCATTTGCTAATTTTCTTCCAGGCGATGGTTATGGCAAAATGATTAAGTTGGGTATCATAAATGGAATAGAAAGAGTGTCACAATAAAGATGTTTTTTCCCATCGCAACAGCACAGGATAGTGCAGCTAACTGATTTGCTATTTTTACGTATCATTCAACAGTATGAAAAGATATATTTCGTTCCCGTTGGCAATTTTGCTATGCCTGTTTCTTTCCAATGTTAACTATGCTCAACATGCATCCCCGGCTGTAAAGGTGAAACCGAAGATTGTAAACATCATCAATTTTATCCGTTTGCTGGAGCCAAGGGATTCTGCTATTACCGAGGAAGTATTATACAATACAGTTGTGAACCAGGTAAAACTGATGCAGGCCAATAAATTGGGCGGAACATTTTTACTGCAGTATGATGCGTTGATTGATGCCCGTTATCAGCACCTGTTAAAAAGCCTGGGAAAAGCATTTGAGATTGGTGCCTGGTGGGAAATACCACAGCCATTGGTAGAAAAAGCAGGATTGCTGTGGCGAGGCCGCTTTCCCTGGGACTGGCATGCTAATGTTGGTTTTTCAACAGGCTATACGCCGGAAGAAAGGGAGAAGCTGGTGGATGTGTACATGGATGATTTTAAAAAGATTTATGGTTATTACCCAAAGTCTGTTGGTAGCTGGTTTATAGATGCACATACTTTGAATTATTTATACAGCAAGTATCATATTGTTGCATCCTGCAACTGTAAGGATCAATATGGAACGGATGGATATACTTTATGGGGCGGCTATTGGAACCAGGCTTATTATCCAAGCAAGATCAACAGTTATATGCCAGCGCAGCATCAAGCCAATCAAACACCTGTTCCTGTCTTCCGTATGTTAGGCAGCGACCCGGTGCGGCAATACGATAATGGGTTGGGCACTACCTGGCAGGGTGTGATAACATTGGAACCTGTGTATGGTAATGCAGGTGGCGACAGCAGTTGGGTGCATTGGTATTTTGATCAATTTGTAAAAGGCGAAAGCATGGAATTTGCTTATACACAGGCAGGGCAGGAAAATTCCTTCACCTGGGATGGCATGCAGAAAGGATTGAGTATGCAATTTCCTTTAATTGCTCAATTGAGAGATGAAGGAAAGCTGCTGGTGCAAACGCTGCAGGAATCGGGAAAATGGTTTGCCAAACAATATCCCGTAACACCAGCAACATCCGTTACCGTTAAAAAAGATTTGGCAGAAAGTAATCGCAAAACGGTTTGGTTCAACAGCCGTTTTTACAGGGCCAATTTATTGTGGGAGGATGGTGGCTTAAAATTCCGTGATATTCATTTGTTCAATGAAAATTTTCCATCAAAGTATACCACCGGTACCGCTAGCACCAATGAATGTTCTTTTTATACCTTACCTGTGATGGATGGATACTTATGGAGCAAACCAACTGCTATAGCGGGTTTACAATTTATGATAGAAGAGGATGGGAAGAAAGTATTGATGAAGGGGGGTGATCCTTTGGTAAAAGGAAAATTGACCATACAATGGCCACTACAAAACCATCATGGTAATTTAATTATGCGCTTTGATGAACAGCAGCTAACGATTCAGCTGCAAAGTAAAAAGGCGGAGCAGTGGAGCCTGGAAATGACTACAGCAGAAGGTATTACTTTACCCTTTAAAAATATCACAGCTAAAAGAGTAGATTGTTCCTTTGAAGACTTTGATTATGCTGTCACAGCGTTAAAAGGTTTATTTGAAAATAATACAACAGGTAA
>CAZDHQ010000265.1:0-6433 GCA_964505135.1 uncultured Ferruginibacter sp. | reverse complement strand
CGGTAGTTAAAGAACGGACGGAGCGTTTTCAATTTATAAATGTTCTGCCTTCATTTCGCAAGCCAGTCTCCCCAGCCTTGAGTGCCGCCGCATGGTCTCCTGACCAGCGGCCTAAGGCAGGGTACATTACTTACAAAACAGACCTCAAACTATCCCCGTTGGTCGGAGACCAGACGGGGGCGTATTCAAATCATCACCGTTGGTTAAAGAACGGACGGAGCGCTTTCAATTTATAAATGTTCTTCTTTTCATTTCGCAAGCCTGTCTCCCCAACCGTGAGTGCCGCCGCCTGGTCTCCTGACCTGCGGCCTAAAGTGGGGTGCATTAACTGCAAAACAGACCTTAAACTATCCCAGTTGGTCGGAGACCAGACGGGGGCGCTTTCAATTTAACTCATCCCCTCCACCAAAAACCGATACCCCCTCCCATGCACATTCACAAACTTAATCCTCCCGTCCTCACTAAACTTCTTACGCAATTTACTCACCAGCACATCCACATTCCTGCTGATCACCACGATGCCTTCCTCTTCCCAAAGTTCCTTCATCAGCGTTTCCCTTGCTACAATCCCGTTGATGTTGGCTGCAAAGATGCTGAGTGCTTTGGTTTCTTTATCAGAAAGCGGAATGGTGGCCTGCTCTCTTTTAAGCACATTATTAGCCGGGTAAAATTGATAGCTGCCCAATGGTATACAATCAGCTTTGTCAGATGCTGGCATTTGCTCTTCCTGCTCTTCAACAGCTTCGTTCTCCTCTTTTTTCTTAAAGCGATTCCTCACATAATAACCCACCACACCCAAAGGAATGACCAACAGCCACCACCCAAAAAAACTAAACGACTCCTTCTTCAGCAATTCAATGTCTATCACATAGCAATCCACCTCCAGCTTGCGGCCCCTGCAGGGTGTTAAGTCACCAGCCCGGCTATTAATTTCAAATGCAAACACTGTTTCATTCTGTTTACAATTCCGCAGATTGACGATATAATCTTTTGCAAGCGCATGTTGTTTAAATGTCCGCTGCACCAGGTTGATGAGCGTATCTGAAACAAAACCAAATTGATTTTGAAAAGCAACCTGATAAGTGCTTTCATTTATTTTCTTAACCGGCAGTACCCGGCTCGAGGTATCCCCCACAGTACGCAGCAGTTCATCGCCGATGGTACGCAGTACCACTTCCACATGCTTCTCCGGCAGCTCATTCTTTTGATTGATAAATGCAAAACCAGTAATCAATGTTACAATGATCATTACCGCAGACCCAAACAGAATAAATGGCTTCATGCCTGCAAAATTATCCGTAAAGCCGCAGTTATAAATGCTTTTACAAGCTTTTACGCTTCTTTTACATCTCTTTACTATAAAAAATCGCCGACCTCGTGCAGGCCCGGTATCTTTACTTCATCATTTCACTTAATAAAGTATAGTCATGAAAATGGTTCAACGCTTTTACCACCAAACCTGGTTACCCGGTGCTCCTTTTCCAATTGGTCGCTCAAGCAGGCCCTGCAGCTCAACTTTTAAAAACTAAAAAATCAAACCAATGAAAAATAAACGCATTTTCCTGTCCCTTCTCGTTATCCTGTTAACAGGCGCCATTTATTTCAGCGTTCAGGCCCTGCAAAAGAATACTACTAAGCACCCCAGCTTTGCAGGTGAATGGAAATCTAAGGAATCCATCAGCATGGGTGGCAATATTGTTTGCTGCTATGGCTCGGGTGATCGTATGCTGGCTACCACCATGAAAATAGATGAACAGGCCAACTTTTTAACCGTTGCCGTATCAAGCGCCTTCACCGGTGAAAAGCCGGTTGCCAGCCAGGAGCAACTCCGCTTCGATGGTAAAGCAACCCAAATCAGCCATGGCCAGGAATGGAGAAAGCAATACACCGTTCAATTGTCACCCGATGGACAAACGATGACGGTTAACACGACGGTACGTTTTATGACTGCCGCTCCCTATAAGGTAAATGTGCTGGAAGAAATGACTGTTTATACAACAGAGGTTTGGACACTGGGCAATGGTGGAAAATCTATTACGGTGCAGACCCGTGCAAAATCGAACGGCTATGACAAAGAGCGTAACTGGACTACGGTATTCCAGAAAGTAAGTTAGTATTTGGAAATTTTTTTTACAGGTTCATCTCTTAGCAAAGGTTCGTGGTACAGGTAACTTAGTGCCTGTTAGACCAAAGTTCAATATTGCAATAAATTAATAACTTGCTGTTTCGACAAAAACAGCAAGATGGTATCTTACAAAGAGCTAAAGGAACTATGGAATGATATTAAAACTGATAAAATTATGGTAATTATTATTCGTATCGGTCTTGGAATTTTAGTTTTATTCACACTATTAGGGGGGATACAAACATATACCGGTTGGCCTGATAAAAGACCTTCAAGATTTTTTTGGGGTTTATATGAAAGAACAGCAACTGACACAGTTCGCATAGTACAACACGATACTGTTACAAGAACAGTAATTCAATATGTACCAAAAAAAGATAACTTTGGTGGCATAAAACAAAAAGGCGAGACAAATGTGGCATCTGAAAATCAACAAGGTGGCCAAACTGCTGGCACGATTAATAATAACAAGTAGTTTAATATTCTCTTACTTCACTTCGCAATCACAAAGTTTATCTCCAAAAGATAGTATTAATCTAAAAAAAGATTTAGATTCTATTTTGAATAAATACGGATTTAAAAATAACCCTTATGTAATAAATGTTCAGTCGAAAAACCAAAAAGGGGGGCAAACCGCTTTTATTATAAATAATAATTATTATGGCGATTCAGTTTTAAGTCCTACAAACTTCTCCTGTAAGATAGACACCTTGAAAGATGGATATACAGTAACGGTTTATCCGCTTAAAGGAACTTGGCAAATGCCTTATATTGGAGTAGATACTATAGACTACAATAAAAATCAAAACATCTCTTACGATCCTGGGTTTGGAAGTATAAATTTTGTAGAGCAAAAGGTAACCTCTCAAGACACTCTATATTACATGATTTGTATTATTAGAAACGATGTGTGTTCTAAAAATTATCCAATGGTTGTGAAACTATCGAAAATAAATGTTGTATTTACTTTTGGTGACTTTACCGATGATAACAAGTGCTATATATTCAATAAAGGTGTAATTGCGAATATGAATAACAATAAAAAGGATTAAAGGAAGTCTTTTACATCAACCTCTAAGATAGCAGCAATTCGTTTTAATGCTAATATTTTTACATTCATTTTCCCATTTTCAATATCAGATACACAGCTTTTGTGATTAGATGCCAATGCAGCTATTTGGCTTAATGAATAACCTTTAGCTTGTCTAATAGCTCTTATCTTTTTGCCCATTTCAATTAAATATATCCCTTCGTTCATCGCTTTATTCTTTACCTGTTAATTGATTAAATTTTAAACTTCCGTTACAATTTGCAATTGCATTTGCAAATATTTCATCTTGAAACAATTCACGATTATTAAATCTAAAGGCATTTTCATTGCAATAGCGTTGCAGATGCTTAGGGCTAACTGAATGATGAATGCCGTCTATTTGTTTTTTCAAAATATTCCAATAAGATTCAATGCTATTGGTATGTACTTTAATATCTTCTTTGCGTACATATTCACCGTTCCGGTGGTTAACACGCCTATGTTTATACTTCAAACCAACTTCATTATAAGCCCTATTTTCATCTGACACCATAGTACTATCAACAGCAACAAAATCGCTTATTGCTTCGCTTATGCTTTCAATATCTACATTAGGTATTACCCTTGTCCTTACTTTCCCGTCACGCTGAATTGCACCAAATACCATAGTTTTATTATCGTCTCTCTTCATGTTCAATCTTTTCTTTTTGCTTGCATGAATATTTTTAAGCGAACCTCCTACCAGCGTTTCATCAACTTCTACAACTCCTTCAAGCAAGTCAGGGGCTTTATCTGTTAGCATTTCTCTAATCCTGTGTGTTAAATGCCAAGTACATTTAAGAGAAATACCAAGCAATTTTGACAATTGTAATGTGCTTAGTCCTTTGGAGTGAACTGATAGGATATAGGTGCACAAGAACCATTTTGATAAAGGAATTTTAGTGTTTTGATAAACAGTACCAACTAATACAGAAAACTTTTGCCTGCATTGCTTTTCCTTGCACTTAAATATTTTGCCATTAGGAAAACGATGCACATTTATAGAACCACAAAACGGACAAGCAGGTGTTCCATTCCACCGCTGTTGCTCAAGAAATGCTCTGCATTGTTCATCCGTGCCAAATTCTTTTTGAAAGTCTAATAACGATTTGAATGTTTTCATTTTATTTAGTTGCATGTTTCAAACTTGATACAAATATAGTAATTAGTTTCAAACTTCCAACTATTTAGTAAAAAAATATATTAATTTTATTTTCTCCTGTGAAGTACAGGGATGTTGGGGTAAATATCAGTTTGAATGAACTGAACCCCGTCTATTACGTAACTATCCATCTTTCCTTCTTTAATCAGTTTGTATATGTAAGAGGTAGTAACTGAATTATCATCCGAATAATTCTTGATTGTTCTAAGCTTTTCTATGTTAACAGTTTTTTTCATTACCGTAAAGTTATAGTTACAGTTTTAAACTTCCAACTAATTTAATTTGGATTGTCATTTTTTTTCACCTAACTTTGTTACAGTTCTTAAAATAAGGAAGGGGCAGCGTTACCCAACTGGCTAATGAGACCAGCGGATATTCCTGCACCTCTAATGTGGGTTGTAGCATCTAATCACTACACCTCTTCCTTGTGTTTAAAAGGAGACGGGAATGAGATTCGAACTCACGTTCTCTGGGGTGGCGGCCCCAGCAACTTAACCATCTTGTCCATCCCGTCCCATACTAAAACCTATAGAAATAGGCTTAATTGAAGTAATTAACCACTTTCGTTCTCGACAAGCACTTAAGTGGTTTTTTTACGCACTTTCCACACTCTTTTTATTTATAAAAAAATAATTCACTCCTCCATCTGTTGCTTTTAGAAACTTTTTATCCGGCCCATTATTAATACTTAGTATTGTAGAAACATTTTTAGACGTTTTATCATACTCTGCTTTCAGTTCAGGCTGAAAATCAAAAAGCCTATCTGTAACTTCTCGTGAGCTCATAGGCTTGCCACTAAGAGATAATATGTAGGTGACTTTGGATAAAATTGTCCAATTTGGATCAAAACCTAATTTCGATAAATCTTGTTTGAAAATATCTAATACCGGCCTCGTAGGTTGCTTTTTATCTTTCCCAAGAAGCTTATCAAGGGTTGACTGCAAAGAAGCCCTTTCTTGACTTAATTTTTCAATTTGAGAGTCAACAGACTTGAGCTTACTGCCGTAAAATTCTACCAACACAGGTAAGTCATTCTCCGATATTTCTATTTGAACTGGCATAGGATATTTTCTTTAGGCCATAAAATTAGGAAGTTCCTATTAATTAACAAAATTTATTTCTATTAATAGGAAGAATATAATAGGAGGTAATGGACAGTATTTTTACGTTCCTAATACCAAATGACCATAATGTATCAAGCGAAAAAAAATGTACATTTGATGTATGGCGAAAGCAAAAAAGAAATCCGATAAAGAAGCTTCACAGCTATTTTATAATATTATTACTGCAAGTGTAAAAGATAACCCAGCACCAAAAAAGAAAATTGCTAAAAAGAAATAAAATGCAACTTGTTAAAACAGAAAAATACGGTACAGTTGATAGAGATTTTGAAATCTACACTTACAAAGACAATAACAACGATAGAGTTGTTATAGAGGTTAGCGAAATAGTAAATAGCAGAAATATTACAGTGCCATGTAGGCAAGAATTTTTAATGGATGGCAATTTCAATTTGCCTGTTGAAGAGTACGAAAAGTATCCTACTCATTTGTCTGAAATTAAAGGTTGTATTATTATATACACAGCCGCAACAAACAAATAATTTTATTTTTTTTTAGCATGGTCTAACATGCACTAAGTCTCCTGGTACACAAACCTTTTTTTGCATTCCTGTGCCACGAACGCTAGCCTTGTGGTGTATAAATTCCAAAACTGAATAATGGTAATTGTTGGCTCTTTTCTTGTTCTTTTGTCATTGCCACAAAAGAACCAAAAAGTCTAGGCAGGAAGGATTACAGCCCCTTCCTGCCTTACTACTGTAGCTTCAACATTGGTAAGTCTACTCTTAAACTACAATCGCTTCGACGGATATAATACAGTATAAGTTTCTTTACTTCTTTTTGAAAAAATGAAAAGATATATCAAGTCGTGGGCTCTGGTTCAGGGAACTGAATCTGAAGCTACAGTAGCACATAAGCGAAATCAGGGAACCATCCGCCATCGGGATGTAATCGATGGCGGGGCCCTTTTTTGCTTACTTTTTTGGGCAAGCAAAAAAGTAAGAAAGAAAAGAGCA
>CAZDHQ010000264.1:0-6449 GCA_964505135.1 uncultured Ferruginibacter sp. | reverse complement strand
ATTTCATTTACCGGCACAAACATGGTTTCCTCTTTATACACCAACTGCACCAGGCCGCTTTCATAAAGCGATTGTACAAAAGATAACTCCACACTGTAATGCGTACAAAAATCTGCTACCAGTATTATTTCTTCATTTTCCATACGTCATTATTTTTTGAGGTCTCTTAATTGCGTGAACAATTCTTTTTCTTTTTCAGTAAGATGCGTTGGCAACTTCACGTCATATGTGATATACAAATCACCAAATGATCCTTCCTGCTTGTACACAGGAAAGCCTTTGCCTTTCAATCTTGTTTTGGCTCCGTTCTGTGTGCCTTCATTTACTTTTAGCTTCACTTTACCATTTAACGTTTCTATCGTTGTTTCGCCGCCAAGCAGTGCCGTGTACAAATCAATAGAAACGGTGGTGTACAAATCATGGCCTGATCTTTTAAATTGCTGATGTGGCAGGATAGAAAATGTAATATATAAATCACCGGCCGGGCCACCATTCACACCCGGTGCACCGTAGCCTTTTAATTTAATTACCTGGCCATCTTCCACTCCGGCTGGTATAGTGATCCGCACGTTCTTTCCATTTACTGTGAGGATTTTTGGATGCGTTGTCATCGCTTCATTAAGCGTTAACTGCAGTTCTGCATTGTAATCCTGCCCACGAAATTTTGTTTGCTTGCTGCCGCTTCTATTACCAAACAAAGATTCAAAAAAGCTGGAGAAATCTCCTTCATCGCCACCGGCAAATGATTCGCCACCTTCATAATGATATTGTTGCTGCTGTTTCCGCTGCTGTTCAAATTGCTCTGCATGCTTCCAATCCTTGCCGTATTGGTCATATTTTTTTCTTTTCTCCGGGTCACTCAATACTTCATTGGCTTCATTGATTTGCTGGAACTTTTTATGTGCTTCCTTATCGTTGGGATTTAAATCGGGATGCAGTTTTCTAGCCAGCTTGCGATACGCTTTTTTAATGTCTTCATCGCTGGCGCTTTTATCCACTCCCAATACTTTATAATAGTCTATAAATTCCATAGGCGTAATTGTTATACTGCAAAATTAGTCAGCATTACTATAGTAAACCAATAACTTTTGTTACAAAGATTTTATAGTACGTATAAAATGAAGGCTATTAATTTGCATAAAAGTTTTTATGTACAACAAAGAACAGGCTTCTAAGATCAGGCAAAAGTTTTGGACGAGCTTTGGACAATATATGAAACCGGTGCCGAGAGAAAATGATGAAGCAGTAAACTGGCTGAACTATAAAACGGGCATCAAGGATGTTTATTTTAGGATGGATGCCGGCAAAGGCAATGCTGTTATTGCGATTGAAATAACAAATGCGGATAACACTGCAAGAACACAGTATTACGAACAATTTACAGCACTTAAAAAATTATTGGAACAATATACAGGCGAACCTTGGCAATGGCAACCCGACTATGATAAAGAAACAGGCGCTACAATCAGCCGTATCAGTAAAACAATTGGCAATGTAAGTGTGATGAATGAAACAGACTGGCCGGCAATCATTGCGTTTTTAAAACCACGCATTATTGCACTGGATGCATTTTGGCAGGCAGTGAAGGACGGATTTGAATAAACTATATTTTACTGCGGAATCACCGGGCCATAGCGAAGTTCATTGCTGAAACGCTGACCGGGAAACAAAATATCTGAAGCAGTTTCATAACCTTCATCTGCAATATCCTGCAACATTTTTTTTGCAGTTTTCTTTCTGCTTAATAAAAACCAGGTAACAACTGCGGCAGCAGCGGCAGTAGCGATTAAAACTTTTGAGTTGATCTTCATAAAATGCGTTTCGCTTTAAACAATTGTAGAGAACGCAAAGTTCACGCCAAAATAACTTTAACAAGCTTTGGCAAGTCTTACACCGCAGTGATGGAGTGAACCAACAAATCCTCTCCATCAACCTTAATTTCATCAGCATTTTCAAAACCCAGTTTCCTGAGTAGTTTTATCGAAATAACATTTTCTTTTGCAGTAGTGGCGAGTACAACTTTATGAGCCGGATCAGTCATCACATCCTTTAAAATTGTCTTGGCGGCTTCATAGGCATAACCATTCCCATGGTATTGAGGCAGGAATGCAAACCCAATATCATGATGCGGCAGGTAAGATCTTTAATAAAACTGATTACACCAATGGCAGTTATTGCTGACTGTAATTTTACCACCCAATAACAGATATCATTGCTGTTGATAATCTTTTCAACATAAGCCAGTGCATCTGCATCCGTTTTTACATTTCTATCACCAATAAACCTGATCCAACCGGGCGTATTCACCAGTTCTTTTATAAAAGATGCATCAGCAATCGCCAGGGGCGAAAGCAGCAGTCTTTCTGTTTTATATATTTTGTGCATGCAATCTTAAAATTTCGTTACATAGTTGTAGAAAAGCTTTACCAAGTAAGCTCAATAGTTAAGTTTGTAAATTTAATTATGAAAGCATTCCTTGGCATTTTAATTATCAGCATCAGCAGCCTGCCAGTATTTAGCCAGCAATGGACGGCAGAACAATTACAAAAAGCAAATACGGCTTTTGATGAATACATGCTGAGTGATACAGAAAAACAGGTGATTCAGTATATCAATCTATGCCGCCTTTACCCGGCGGAGTTTGCAGAAAAGGAATTAAAAAATTACAAAGGTGTGCCTGGCGTGGAAGATAAAAATTTCGCAACGTACAAAGCAAGTCTTACAAAAGAACTAGCCAGCAGAATTGCCTGCGGCGCACTAAAACCGGATGAGTTGCTATACGATGATGCAAAATGCTATGGCAACGAAGTATCAAAAAATAAACTAAACCACACCAGCGGTTGCATTGCATTAAAAGAAATTATGCCGAATGTATTTACTATGGCAGTGGAGATGCAAAACACATTGCCATGCAGTGGTTAATTGACAGTGGTATTGAAAGCCTTGGTCACCGAAAAATTTGCCTTCAGCCTGCGTATAAAAAAATTGGCATTAAAGTAAATCCGCATTTTGAGTATGGGCATTGTGCGGTGGCGGAGTTTGATAAATAGTGATGAATTATCTGAGTAACATGGAAGCACCCTGCTGCTTGTAAATTACTCCATCCACACCCACACACTCAAGCGACCAGATAAAGGTTTGCGGATCTTGTGGAAAGCCTTTGTACGTGCCGTCCCAGCCGGGCAGTTCTGTTTTACTTTCAAATAATACCTGCCCTCTCCTGTTATAGACTCTGAAATTTTTTATTTCGGCTACGCCCATAAAAATGGGGTGCAGGTAATCATTTTTACCATCACTGTTAGGCGTAAACGCTGTGGGCACAAATATTTTTACTTTGTCTACAATTTTCACCAATTGCTTATCAACCGTAACACAGCCCCCCCGGCTATGAATAGTAATATTATAAAACTGCTCACTGTTGCTGGTGAAAAGAGGCGTTGCTGATTGGGGATTATCCAGTTTATATCCCGGATCCCATAATGCAGCACCTCCAAAGTCTCTAGCAGCCAGTTTTAATGGTAAATCAATCACGGCATATTTCACCGGGTAAGTAATGCTAGGTTGATCATAATCAATTACAATCTCTTTATCATCTGTTTTAACTTTGCAACCTAATTTATCTGATACCACTGCATGATAACTACCGGTGGCGGTTACACGATAAATAAACTGGTTTCCGCTTATGTCCAGGGGTGCGTCATCTTTAAACCAATCAATATGTTCCTCCGGGTGAACATACAGCACAGCACTATCTCCATGGCCAAAACAAAGAGCATCTTTACCACGCAACTGTAGCTGCTGGCTGATGGTGGAAGCATACACCGTTACCGTGTCTGTACTCTTACAGCCACCTCCATAGCTGCTTGCCGTGACGACATAGGTAGAAGTTTGGCCAGGTATAAATTGGGGATTTGCTATATTGGGATTCGTCAAGTATTCGGCGGGTGTCCAGAGATACACAACTCCTGGCCGGGGAGCTGCACCAAGCTGTATTACGTCGCCATGACAGGCAGTACCTCCATCGCCTGCATTAGCATAAATAGTAAGTGAATCCCGTACACGGGTAAAGATGGTAGCAGGGCAACCCATTCCTTCGTATGGAATTACTTCCACGGAGACCGTGGTGCCAGATGGCGGCGGAGGTGACATTACCAAATTGGGTCCAATACCCAAAGTTCTTGATTCAGTACTATCCATCCAGGTATAAGACTGGTAGCCTGCAGGTGCTTCCAGTCTTATGGCTGAATCACCGGGGCAATAGGTTGCGCCAGCAAAACCACCATTGCATTCTGAATTCACATCTATATAAGCATAGCCAAAGTGGCGGCGAAAAGTGCAGTCGGCAGTTTTAAAAAATAAACGAATTTTTTTTCCTGCATAGCCGGCAAGATTAATAGAGACTGGTGACCATTTTTTATACAACACATCAATGGTATCGGGATTAACCCCAAAACCCGCCAGCGAGCCACCAGAAGCAATAAATGTAAGAGAAGCACATTCAATCACTTTGTTATCAGTCAGGTTGATAACCTCGGTTTCCATTCTGGGCTGCTCGTTTTTTAAATGATGAGGCGCCTGGAAAACCACCGCATACCAATAGGTGATCATGTAAGAATTGTCATCGGCTGGAATGGTGAAATCGTAAGAGATACCTTCCGCCTCACCACCGCCTGTAGTATTGCCCAGTTTTACCGAATAGCCGCTGCCATTGGGACATTTAACAGGAAAATTGCCATAGGGGTCCTTTGCAATAGCACCAGGGCCATAGAGTGTATGCCTGCCCGGAATAGGAGTTCCGGATGGATTGAGTGTAATTACATTATTGGTGTCTACTGCTTGCGTATAGCCTGTATAGCAGGTCCAGCCTTTAAAACTGCCTGACTCAAAATCAATATTTTCTGGGCAATGTTGGGCAAACAGCGGATACACTAATATAGACTGTATAAGAACCAGGAGCAGTACAGGATATAATTTTACTATCCTCATCTTTTTGGTGTAGTTATTTTTGGCAGGCAGCACTGGATTGTTTGTATGCTTAAATATACTTTAATTGGCATTAAATGGTTGCCTTGGTGGAAATTAAAGTTGAAATGTTTTACGTACTGCCCGGCAATGGCCGGTTACATAAAACAAAATAATTAAGCCCCTGCCTACAAATGTCCCTGGTGATGATAGGATGATAAAATTTATTACTTTAATGCAGCTCTAATTTTAGGCGCAATCCTGGTTCCATATATTTCAATTGATTTCATCAGCGAAGCATGGGAAGGACCGCCTACATCCATGTGTGCAGAAAAGCGGGTAAGGCCAAACATTTCCTGCATCATCAAAATTTTTTCAATGGCTTCATTGGCATCGCCAATTATTAGTGCGCCCTGTTTGCTGCGGCCAAATTCATATTGCTGGGGCTGGTAAGGCGGCCATCCTCGGGAACGACCCACCCGATCCATCTGTGAAGAATAATAAGGATAATACGCATCGGCTACCTGCTTACTGTTTTCTCCAAAAAAAGAATGCATGTGCACACCCACCTGGAATTTATCCATATCATGATTGAAATGCTGATACACTTCTTTGTAATAGTCAAATAAAGGCCTGAACTGTGCAGGGTTTCCGCCAATGATAGCAAACATCACGGGCAAGCCCAGTCTGCCTGCTCTCAATACAGATTCCGGCGTACCTCCAACAGCCACCCAAATGTTTAAATTATTATTTACCGCACGTGGTAATACTTCCTGGTTTACCAATGCTGGCCTGAACTTGCCCTTCCATGTGATTGGCTGCTCCTTATTTATTTTAAGCAGCAATTCCAGTTTTTCTTCAAACAATGCGTCATAATCGTTCAGGTTATAACCAAACAAAGGATAAGACTCAATAAAACTCCCCCGGCCTGCCATCAGCTCAGCTCTGCCATTAGAAATCAAATCAATGGTGGAAAAGCTTTGGTACAGTTTCACCGGGTCTGATGAACTCAACACAGATACAGCACTGCCGAGTTTTATATTTTTAGTTACCGTGGATGCAGCAGCCAAAATAATTTCCGGAGCCGATACAGCATAATCAGGACGATGATGTTCACCAATGCCATAGAAATCCAGGCCCAGTTCATCCATCAATTTTATTTCTTCAATAATTTCCTGCAGGCGCTGCCCGGCAGGCTGCGGCTTACCGTTTTCAATGTGTACATCACCAAACATTCCTACACCTAATTCCATAGTAGTTCTTATTTAGCTGCAAATATAATTTGGAAGAAGGAGTGAAAGTATTGAAGTAGGTTAAGAAAACGAGAGACCTTTGTTACCCTATTAAAACTTACCTGTATATTTAATTATTAAATCAAACAACAAATGAATGCACCCTTAATCATTGGAACCAACGGTTATGTTTTAGCCATAGATACTGAAACAGGAAATGAACTATGGCGCACCAAACTGAGAGACGGAATATTG
>CAZDHQ010000263.1:0-6449 GCA_964505135.1 uncultured Ferruginibacter sp. | reverse complement strand
ACAGCAAGTAAAGCAAAGTTTTGGCGGATATTTCTGACGTTTATCCTGTCGGACAATTTAAAAAAAAACGGTTAAAAAATGTCGGACAATTGATTTTACGTTGAATAAATGTCGTATATTTGTCGGACAAACAAATAAAAGTGGCGGATATTTTAACCATACAAAAACAAAAGGAAACTATTCTTTCCAGGCTAAAGCAATTGGCACCGGAAGGCAGCAGCCTGCAACAGCTCAGGCAAACTACCGCTTTGGAGTTGAATGAACGCAGTTGGCAAAGGCGCTTAAGTGAGCTGGAAGCAGAAGGAAAAATCAAATCAACAGGCGGAAGAAAAAACAGGCAATACCATGCGGTGGAAATAAACAGCATGCCGATGATGGTAGCGGAAGAGTCGCAGCCATTAAAGCGAGGTATGTCAATATCAGCCGAAGCAGGCAGGATTTTGGAATTGGTAAGCCAGCCATTATCAAAGCGCAAGCCGGTGAGATACAATGAGGAGTTTTTATTGAGCTATAAACCTAACAAAGATTTTTATCTCGGTAAAAAAATAAGAGAGCAACTGAAAGCAACCGGTAATACGCAATTTGATCCTTATCCTGCAGGTACCTATGCCCGTAAGATTTTGGAAAGGCTACTGGCAGATTTAGCATGGAACTCCAGCAGGCTGGAAGGCAATACGTATTCCCTTCTTGAAACAGTAGAACTGCTAAAAGAAGGAAACGCTGCCGCAGGTAAAACAACAGTGGAAACGCAAATGATTTTAAATCATAAAGCAGCCATTGAATTTTTAACTGCAACAGAAGCGGTAGATACTGAGATCAACCGATACACCATGCTTAGTCTTCATGCTTTGCTGTCAGATAACTTGTTGCCTAACCCGGCAGCTTCCGGCAGGTTAAGAACCATGGCAGTAGGTATTGGCGGATCAAGCTATATACCCAGTGATACAGGTGATATCATTGAAAGATGTTTTACCATGATATTGGAAAAGTGCAACCTGATAGAAGATCCTTTTGAACAGGCATTCTTTTTAATGGTGCACCTGCCCTACCTGCAGCCTTTTGATGATGTTAATAAACGGGTTTCAAGGCTTGCAGCTAATATTCCTTTTATCAAACATAACCTGGCTCCGCTAAGTTTTACTGGTGTACCAAGGGATCTGTATGTAGGAGGATTATTGGGGGTGTATGAATTGCAGCAAACCGAATTACTCAGGGATGTTTTCGTACATGCGTACGAGTTATCTGCAAGAAAATATGCAGCCATCAGGCAAACAATTGGTGAGCCCAATGCATTTGTTTTGCAATACCGCAGCCTGATAAAGGATACGGTAAAAGAGATCATCAACAAAGCAATGAGCAGGAGTATGGCCGCTGCATTCATTTCAGAAAAAGCAGGCCAGCTACCCACTTCGGATAACCAGCAATTGAGAGAAGCAATTGAAACAGAGCTGCTGAATATCCATGAAGGCAACTTTGCAAGGTTTATGGTAACACCATCGGCTTTTTACAACTGGAAAAATTTGTGGGATAAGCCAGCAGGCTTTTAATACCATAGTTAATGTATATTGGAGGCCGCATCTGCGGCCTCCAATTATTTTTTAAACTGCATGCAATAAATAAACCGCTTAGTCATTACATGAAAAAACATATCTGGTTAGCCATCATCGCTTCTGCACTCGGTTTTTTTGTAGACCTGTATGATATCATTATCCTGAGCATTGTAAGGTCGAAAAGTTTGTTGGAGATTGGCATACCACAGGAGCAATTACTTTCAAAAGGCGTATCGCTGATCAATATTCAAATGGGCGGTATGCTCATTGGTGGGTTCATCTGGGGCATCATTGGTGATAAATTTGGAAGACTAACCGTATTGTTTGGTTCTATTATCCTCTACTCTACCGCCACTTTCGCAAATGCCTACGCACACAGTTTTGAAATTTATCTATTGCTCCGTTTTTTAGCCGGCATTGGTTTGGCAGGTGAACTGGGTGCAGCCATCACACTTGTAACAGAGCAAATGCCGCAGCGCTATCGTGGCATTGGCCCTGCATTGATTGGTGGCAGCGGCATGCTGGGTGCTATATTCGGCGCCTACATTGGTGGCAAGTATTCATGGCAGTTTACTTACCAGTTGGGTGGAGTATTGGGCTTCTTATTATTGCTGTTGAGATTAGGTGTGCTTGAATCAGGTTTGTTCAACCAAATGAAAGATAAAACGAGCAACCGGGGAAACTTAAAATTGCTTTTCAAAAACAAAACCTACATCAAAAAATACATCAGCATTTGCGTACTCGGCTTTCCAGTTTGGTTTGTGAATGGTGTGGTAATGACTTTTACACCGGAGATAGGAAAAGCATGGGGCATGAATCCTGTGCCTTCAGTATCGGCTGTATTTATTTACTATTTCATCGGTTTTAGTTTTGGAGATTTTACGGGTGGCTTTGTAAGTCAGTATTTAAAAAGCAGGAAAAAAACTATTCGCCTTTACCTTACACTTTACACGCTGGGGGCAATTGCTTTTTTTGCAATCGGCAATCAGTCGCTGACACTTTATTATGGTCTATTATTGTTTCTTGGTTTTTGTGTTGGCTATTCCATTGTGTTATTAACACTGGCTGCGGAACAATACGGAACCAATATCAGGGCCACTGTTACCACTTCTTCTTTAAACATATTGAGAGCTACTGTTATACCACAGACTTTATTGTTTGGTGTATTGGTGCCGATGACCGGAGAACCAAGAGCAGCCATGATTACAGGCATCATTGCAATTATATTGGCCTTTTGGGGACTGAATAATTTAGAAGAGACTTTTGATAAGGATTTGGATTTTACAGAAAATATTTAGCCTGGTCAATATAGATTATAAAAAACAAGCCAACACTAACGTTTTTATGAACCGTATAATTTCTATACGACTTTATTTTCTAAAGTTTTCTTTTAAAAAGCACTTTCATCATTCGCCCAACTCCTTATCGAAGAAAATTGTGACTTCTCTAAATTAAGGGTCGCAACCGCTATGGGTTAACGACCCTGTGTCCTGGTCTTCACAAGGATCAATAAGGTCTAATCACCTGCCCTGTGCATGCGCCAGACACACTTCTTCTAAATCCATATTCCAGCTGCTTCATGGTTACTGGTATTTCTCCGGGGAAGTAAGGAAAATATTGGGGTGAGTTTTCAATCACGGTTGGACTGACCGCATTAATACGAATACCATTTTCTAATTCAATGGCAGCACCTGTTACAAAACCATTGATCGCTGCATTGGCTGCTGATGCATTGGCAAATCCTCTTTGCGGCTCATGTGTAACTGCACCGCTTATTAATGTAAACGAACCTTTAGGATTGATATAATGCTGCCCAATCAAAACCAAATTAATTTGCCCCATCATCTTGCCTTCCACGCCCTGCCTGAATGCTGCATCATCCAGCTTTTTCCAGGGGCCTACAAACGTGGGTCCTGCTGTAGAAATTAATGCATCAAACGAGCCGATCTGCTGGTACATTTTTTCGATAGATTCGGTAGAAGTAATATCCACGTTAATGACTTCACTTTTACGATCAACCCTTATCACCTGATGATCTTTTTCAAATGCATTGGCTAAATACGTTCCCATGGTGCCGGATGCACCAACAATTACAATTTTCATTTTTAAATTTTTACTGTTAAATAATTAAGTGAGATTTTTTTTGTTGCAGCTTTACACTGCCTTCTTTAGCAGCAGTTCTTTACAAGAAATGCTATTCTTTTCCTACAGTCTGCTGTTTCTTCCCAGGCTTTGATAGCAAGAGGCTAATATTAAGCATACGATTGAAACGTTTTACTTCTTTAGAAACAGATACAAGACCATAGCCATATCTCACATCAAGTGTGAGTATAGATTTTTTTACATTGAAGTTGTAACCTGCACCGGCCTGCCATCCAAAATCCCAGCGGCGAAAGTTATCGGATGAGTTACCAAAAGAAATTTTAGTAGAACTTGCTGCAGTGCTATCATGACCATCTTTTTTAAAGCGACCTGATAATGCATACCCAATATAAGGGCCTGCATTTATATACAATTTATCAAAATGAACACGTGCCAGCACAGGCATATCAATTGTATATAACCTTAGTGTTGATTTTGACAGCGTAAGAGGATTGTCTGTTTTTAGCGTACCGCCTTTCATAGCAAAATACAATTCAGGCACTAATGAAAAAGAAGAGCTAATGCCAGCCTGGTAGGAAAAGCCAGCCTGGAAACCCTGGTAATTTTTTTTGTAATCTTTCAGCTGAGCATTTGCATTTCCATAATTAAAGTTGGTAGTAAGTGAGTTGATTGCAAGACTGAAACGGCTTGTTTGAGAAAAGGATGTAATCACGATTAATATAAACAATGCGGTGATCACGATTTTAAGTTTGTTGGACATGATGTTTTAATTTTTATATTGATGAATATTTAATTGCTGTTTTATCAAGGCAATAGTTTCCCTGTCCCTCAATTGGGAGTTTTTTAATCACCTTCTTCTTAATCGAAAATTTTAGATCAGCTCTTTATTATTGCATATTGACAGAACAAAGTTACTTTCAGTATAAGCCTTAGTGGTAGGATGGATCTGTAGTTGTATAGCACTTTTATAAAGTATTAAAAATCTATAATGATCAAGGTCATAAACCTATATTAAATACTGCAGTCATCGCATTCTTTATAATTGTTTGATATTCTTTTACAGCTGCTGAAGTTGGCAATGCACCAATCAAACAATGAAGCTGGCCCGCAAAACATTTATCCCAAACCTTTACCCCAGCCTTTCTCAATTTTGATGCATACAAAAAGCCATCCTCTCTTAAAGGATCAAACTCTGCATTTATAATAACAGCTGCTGGTAAACGAGTTATATCTTCTGTGAGTATCGGAGATACTTCTGGATTGTTGGTTTGACCAGGCGCATACATTTCTACAGAAAAATAGCAGGAAGCTTTTGTTTGAAAATACCCAACTGCATTTTCTTTATAGCTAACAGAACTCTCCATATTGCCCGGTCGCAAATCGCCAGGCAACCCGTTCATCACCTGTAATTTTATTTTATGGCTGATGTTGTCCTTTTTTGCCTTTTGTGCAATTACTGCAACAAGATTAGCGCCTGCACTATTTCCCATTAACACAATACGATTGGTATCTCCGCCATATTGTTTAGCATTTGCTGCAATCCACTTAAAAGCATTGTAAGCATCATTTACTGCCGCAGGATATTTATTTTCCGGTGCCACCCTGTAATCAACAGCAAATACAATCGCCCCATAAGTTTTTGCATCCTGCCATATTGCGTTTTCTAAACCCGGTATCAACGGCGAGATGAAGCCACCACCATGATAGTGAATGATAACAGGAAGGTTAATTTTATGCAATGGATTGAATACTAAAACAGGTATACTGTCTTTTGTGATTCTTATTCTTTGTACATCTGCTTCCGGGTAAGGTATCACGGGTAGCTTTACATACTTGATTTGTTCGATTGGCAGGCTTCGCAATTCTTCAAGGCTTAAATCCTTATAATTGATCATCTTCAAAAAACCTGCAACCTGTGAATCTAATTCCCTGTTTCCACATTGAGCATATGATGGCTGCAATCTCACGCTGCACAATAGCACTGGCAGTACAATATATAAAAGCATTGACTTAAGACCTATATTCTTTTTCATAAACTGGTATTTTGGTGCCTTATTTTTCAATTGTCACGATAGCCGAAGCTTTAAATCCTTTTACAATCAAATAAATCCCAAGTGAAAACTCAAATACCGCTACAGGCACTGCAGATAAAACTGCGAAAGTTGATATACGGTCTATCAAACCAAAAAGTATAGCAAGATAACCGGCAATTAAAGGCAACGCTCCGGCAATTCCTATTATTGATAAAGCACGTGGAACCAATCTTGATTGGTATAAAAGAATACCAAGCAGCAAATCATCTATGGCGGGAATAAAGCCCTGACCTAATGAAAAAATACGATCATAAAGTGTAATAAGTGCATGCCCGATGGGCAATGATCCTGCACCTGCTCCGCTTGCATGCAGGGTTACAATTGTCAAAAGAAAAGCTACTCCAACAAATATAGTAGCTGCTTCCAGCACACGTGCCGCAACAAATCCCATGGCAAGGCTCTCATTTTGTTTCCGTAATACAGGGTATAAAATGACAGCAGTACTGATTCCTGCAAGTGCTACAATTATTTCAAGGAGACCGCCAATGATTATTTGGTTATCATTACCTGCGCCGCTTAGATATCGTGGCTGATGAACCGGTTCATAAAGGGTTAGCGTTGGAATTGAGATAAATGTTATCACATAAAATATGCCGGCAAACAGTGCTATTTTTCTTGAAGCACTCATCCCTAGGCCTGGAGTTGATAATGCTGCTTCAGTTGTTATGGTATTAATTGTGTTCATGTTATTGATGTATGACTT
>CAZDHQ010000262.1:0-6450 GCA_964505135.1 uncultured Ferruginibacter sp. | reverse complement strand
TAAACCAATCATACAATTCCCTGTGCGGAATAAACTCCAGCGTACAAATGCTGTGGGTGATCTTTTCAATGCTGTCGCTCTGGCCATGTGCAAAATCATACATTGGGTAAATGCACCAGGCATCCCCCGTACGATGGTGATGTGCATGCTTGATCCTGTAAATAATTGGATCTCTCATGTGCATGTTGGCAGCCGCCATATCAATCTTTGCCCGCAATACTTTTTCACCGTCTTTGTATTTGCCCGCCTTCATGTCTGCAAACAGTTGCAGGTTTTCTTCAACGGAGCGGTTGCGGTAGGGGCTGAACGTGCCCGGTGTAGTAGGGGTACCTTTTTGCTCTGCAATTTCCTCGGCAGTAGAATCATCTACGTAAGCCAAATCCTTTTTTATCAGCTCAACTGCAAAAGCATATAATTGATCAAAATAATCGCTGGCATATAATTCCTGTGCCCATTCAAAACCCAGCCATTTCACATCTTCTTTAATGCTGTCCACATATTCCACTTCTTCTTTGGTAGGGTTGGTATCATCAAAACGCAGGTTGGTCTTACCGCCGTATTTAATACCCAGTCCGAAATTGAGGCAAATACTTTTGGCATGACCGATATGCAAATAGCCATTTGGCTCCGGTGGAAAACGGGTGAGGATAGTCGTGTGTTTACCGCTCTTTAAATCTTCTTCGATAATCTCTTCAATAAAATTCAGGCTTTTTTCTTCTGACATCTTTTCTATGGTTCTAATTTTGGTTTGGCTGGCGAATTTACGAAATAACAGGCAGAGCAGGAAAGGCTTTTAACAAAGCGTTTAATAAAGGTTTTATAGGCGTTTCTTATACATGCAGCTATTCTCAGCGTCAGCAAGGTTCCAAAGAAAATGTAAAGCAGGAAAGATACTTGAAAATTTCCAGGGCTCAGTTTTGCACTTACACACTAATACTTTATTCCTCTTTTCCCCTCTTTTTTTCTTCCCGCAATACTACGGGACAGGTGACAAAAAAAGAGGCAAAAAAGTCAAGGCAGGAACGAATACAGCCCGTTCCTGCTGTACAGCTTTAATCACCATAAGTGCTACTGTAGCTTCAGCATTGGTAATTCTACTCTTAAACTACAAGCAGTTCAACTAATAGCATTCAGTACAAGTTTCTTTAGCTCTTATTCAATTAAATGAAAAGAGGGTATCAAGCCGTGAGCTCCTTTTCAGGGAACTGAATTTGAAACTACAGTAGTACTTAGCTAAATCAGGGAACCATCCGAAACCGGGGTGTAATCGGTTTCGGGGCCCTTTTTGCTTACTTTTTGGGCAAGCAAAAAGTAAGAAAGAAAACCGGGAAGAGGCTATTAATTACTTAGGTCTAATTAGCTCTTAACTAGAGTCTTTACGATACTTTTATCTGCAAAAAAATTTCAAACGGTGTAAACCTTTAACTCATATCCCTTACCTTCATCCTCTCTCAAATTACCAAAACACATGACCAAAAAAATCTCCTTCATTAAAGGGTTATTGTTTGCATTGCTTTTATGGCAATCCAACCAACCCCTGCAGGCGCAGGCTACTTACCCCATCAACGATGTAGCCAATCCAAGAGAAGCCTGCTACGCCTTCACCAACGCCACTATTGTAAAAGATGCCCAAACGTCCATCGTCAATGGAACACTGCTCATCCGAAAAGGAAAAATTGAAGCAGTAGGCGCCACCGTTAGTATCCCCAAAGATGCCGTGGTAATTGACTGCAAAGGCAAATACATTTACCCGTCTTTCATTGATATGTTCAGCGATTATGGCGCCCAACCGGTGCAGCGCTCAGGTTCTAATTTCGGGGGACAATCGCAAATGCTCTCTAATACAAAGGGTGCTTATGGATGGAACCAGGCCATCAAGCCGGAGATTGATATCGCCAATTCTTTTGTGGTAAACGAAACCAAAGCGAAAGAATTAAGAAGCACCGGCTTTGGTACGGTGATGACACACCAGGCAGATGGCATTGCAAGAGGCACCGGTGCCCTGGTTACACTGGCCAATGAAAAAGAAAACAAAGTCATCATTAAAGATCGGGTCGCTGCTATTTATTCTTTGGATAAAGGCAGCTCCACACAGGATTATCCAACATCATTGATGGGAGCTATTTCATTGCTGCGACAAACTTATTTAGATGGTCAATGGTACAAAAACAAACCAGCAGAAGAAGGCACCAACCTTTCCCTGCAGGCATGGAACAATAACCAGCAGTTGCCGCAATTATTTGATGCCAACGATAAATGGAACGACCTGCGTGCAGATAAAATAGGCGATGAGTTTGGCGTACAATACATCATCAAGGGCGGTGGCAATGAATACCAGCGCCTCAATGAAATCAAAGCCACCAATGCCACTTTCATTGTGCCGGTAAATTTTCCGCAGGCGATGGATGTGGAAGATCCTACGGATGCAAGGTTTGTTTCACTCAATGATTTAAAGCACTGGGAAATGGCGCCGCTTAATCCCGGTATGATGGAAAAAGCAGGTATCAATTTCGCTCTTACTTATACAGGCATTAAAGATGCCGGCAGCTTCTTAGCCAATATCCGCAAGGCCATACAAAATGGATTAAGCGAACAAAGAGCGCTGGAAGCATTGACCAAAACACCCGCTACTTTATTAAACAGCTTTGATAAAATCGGCAGTATTGATGCAGGTAAGCTTGCCAATTTTATCATTACATCAGGGCCCATCTTTGCAGAGAAAACAGTGATCTATCAAAACTGGGTGCAGGGTGCCAAGTATACCGTAAAAGAAGAAGGCTGGAATGATATAAGAGGTACCTACACACTTACCATCAACAACAGCAGCAGCAAGCTGGTATTAAAAGGCGAAGCTGCCAAACCTGCCGCAGAGATCATCAAAACAGATACAACAAAAGCTGACCTGAGCATACTGGACAAACTGGTAAAGCTCAACATCAATTATAAAAAAGACTCCGCAGCATCTGCAAGGCTCACCGGTGTAATCAGTGATGATAAATGGAGCGGCACCGGCCAGTTAGCAAACGGGCAATGGGTAAGCTGGACAGCTACAAAAGATACTAACGGTGATGAACAGCCTAAAACAGATTCCAGCAAAAAGAAAAGCGAACAGGCTTCCAAAATTGCTTCCGTTGTTACCTATCCCTTCGGTAGCTATGGCAATGCCAAAGCACCAGCACAAGAAACCATCTTAATTAAAAACGCAACGGTATGGACAAGTGAGAAAGAAGGCAAGCTGGAAAACACGGATGTGCTGGTAAAGAACGGGAAGATCGCATCCATCGGTAAAAACCTGAGTGATGCTTCTGCCAAAGTAATTGACGGCACCGGCAAACACCTTACTGCCGGCATCATTGATGAGCACAGCCATATCGCTGGCGCAGGCGGTATCAACGAATGTTCTCAAAGTGTAACATCAGAAGTAAGGATTGCAGATATTATCAACCCGGATGATGTAAACATCTATCGCCAGTTAAGCGGCGGTGTTACATCATCGCATATATTGCATGGTAGTTGCAATACCATCGGTGGACAAACACAATTACTGAAATTAAAATGGGGAGCCAATGCAGAGCAGATGAAATTCCCTAACTGGGATCCCTTCATCAAGTTTGCGCTGGGGGAAAATGTAAAACGTTCTTACACCAATACGGGTAACAACCGCTTTCCTGACACACGTATGGGTGTGGAAGAAGTGCTGATGGATGCGTTTACACGTGCCCGTGACTACGAGAAACTCGGCGCCAATAAAAGAAGAGACCTGGAGCTGGATGCACTGGTTGAAATCCTCAACAAAAAAAGATTCATCACCTGCCACAGCTATGTACAGAGTGAGATCACAGCCATCATGAGGGTAGCAGAAAAATTCAATTTTAAAGTAAACACCTTCACCCACATACTGGAAGGCTATAAAGTAGCAGACAAGATGAAAGCACATGGTGCAGCTGCCTCCACCTTTAGCGACTGGTGGGCATACAAGATGGAAGTGGTGGATGCCATTCCGCAGAATGCTTATATCATGAACAAGGTAGGATTAACCGTTGCCATCAATTCTGATGATGCAGAAATGGCCCGCCGCCTCAACCAGGAAGCAGCCAAGAGCATTCGCTATGCAGGCATGGAAGAGCAGGAAGCATTAAAGATGGTCACCATCAATCCCGCCACCATGCTGCACATTGCAGACAGAACCGGCAGCATTAAAACAGGCAAGGATGCAGACCTGGTGTTGTGGAGCGATCATCCACTCAGCATCTATGCCAAATCACTTTACACCATAGTAGACGGTACCATTTATTTTGACCGGGAAAAAGACCAGCAACTGCAGCAGCAGATTGCAGCAGAAAGAACCAGGCTCATTCAAAAAATGATCGGTGCTAAAAAAGGCGGTGAAAAAACCGGCCCTGCTGTTCCATCCTTTAGTGAAATGAATTACTGCGAAGAAGATCATGCAGAAGGCAAAACATTATGGGACAGGATACAGGCAAGAATAGAAGCAACCGAAGCACAGTAACAGTCACCATTAAACGAAACAAAATGAAAAAGCAAATCATAGCATCCATCATTTTTACTGCAGCCGTTTTTAATTTACCGGCGCAGGAAAACATGCATCCATCACCTGCACAGTCGCAGACCATAGTGATAGAAGGCGGCACCATTCACAAGGGCAATGGAGAAATTATTGAGAACGGTTCCATTGTAATTGAAAAAGGGAAAATACAATCCATCGGTAAGGCAGGCGCTCCACTACCGGGCACGCCTATCGTAATAAAAGCAAATGGCAAACACATCTATCCCGGTCTTATTGCTTCCAGTACCAACCTCGGCCTGGTGGAAGTAGCCAGTGTAAGAGCCACGTTTGATTATCGTGAAGTAGGAGACATCAACCCCAGCATCCGTTCGCTGGTGGCGTACAATACAGACAGTAAAGTGATCAACACCCTCCGCAGCAACGGCATTGTGCTGGCGCATATTGTACCGCAGGGTGGCACCATCAGCGGCACCTCCTCCGTGGTGCAACTGGATGCATGGAATTACGAAGATGCCGCTTACAAAATTGACAATGGCATTCACCTCACCATGCCTTCGCTCATTAACCGTCCGTCTGGTGGCAGAAGGAGAGGAGCAGAAGAAACCGACAATGTAAAACTCGGCCTTGAGAAAATTGCGGATATCCGCAGTTTGTTTAAAGAAGCCAAAGCTTACAATGCAGAAAAAACTCATGCCGCCATCAATTTAAAATACGAAGCACTCAAAGGTTTGTTTGATAAAAGCCAAACCCTCTTTGTGCACTGCGACCTGGTAAAAGAAATGATGGTAGCCATTAACCTGGCAAAAGAGTTTGACTTGAAGCTGGTATTGATAGGAGCCTCCGAAAGCTGGATGATCACCGATATTTTAAAGGCCAATAATGTAGCCGTGATTTTAGCAGAGCCGCACAGCCTGCCCGATACAGAAGACGATGCGGTAGACCAGCCGTACAAAACCGGTGCAGCACTGCAGAAAGCCGGTATCGTTTTTTCATTTTGTTTTGATGGAGGCGATGGTTACTGGCAGCAGCGCAACCTCCCTTACGAAGCCGGCACCATGGCCGCCTATGGTTTAACCAAAGAAGAAGCCCTCAGCGCCATCACCCTCAATGCAGCAAAGATCCTGGGCATAGACGACCGCACCGGCACCATCGAAACCGGCAAGGATGCCAACATCGTTATCAGCGAAGGCGATATCCTCGACATGAAATCCAGCATTGTGACAGATGTATTGATACAGGGCCGTCTAATTGATTTGAATAACAAACACAAGCAGTTGTTTGAGAGGTATCAATACAAGTATGGGATTGGGAAGTAGTAAGCACTGAGCGGACCTGTCCCGATGAAATCGGGAGTCGAAGTGTTTGTGCCTGCCACACTGAGCGAAGCCGAAGTGTGAGCTGTGATATGTATGAGCTAACAGTTTTGTTAAAACTAAGAAGAGGATTATGGTACCAGCTTTAATTTTTCATGGCGGCATCGTTGCGTCGCACTCTTGTACCGTATACCATTGCGAAGCTTTCAGAAAATCGAAATGTGCGAACTCTGCTATTCTTATTATTTGATCTATTCTGAGTTCTTAAAGAGCTTGTTTAAATGTGAACGCCATCCATTAAGTGAACTTGCGGCAGCGGAAAATGATAATGCAATCGCTGTTAGCCTTAACCCTCCTTTTATCCAGTTTGGAATTTTTAAGTCATCGATAAACACAAAGGCGCCATTTAACATGCAACAGAATACTAACGCACCAAGTAAAAAAGAAACCCATAAAATAATATAATCACCGAATGAATTTTCGTTTTCCATAATGCCAGCTTAGATATTTTTACAGCATAAAATCTATTTCGTGACAACATCGTTTTGTCATTCACATTGTAAGCTCCCCCTCTTTTAGTGCCAGTTGGAGTTAGAGTTTTCTAAGTTA
>CAZDHQ010000261.1:0-6453 GCA_964505135.1 uncultured Ferruginibacter sp. | reverse complement strand
TGCAAAATTCATGACACCCCATTTTAACTGGGCTTCGTTATCATTGCCTCTTTCACCGGAACCATGTAAAAAGATTACCAGCGGATACTTGCGCATCCTGTTGGCATCTGGAAATAAAAAGCGATAGTTCAATGTGTCTTTACCAATAATGAATTGTTCTTTACTGAATTTAGAAACCTGCGCAAAAGAAAATTGGCTGATGAATAGACTTGTAAAGAGTAACGTCAGAGTAATGGCGAAATTTTTTTTCATACTGTATAATTTAAAAGGAGGCATTCAATCGGTATTCAAGATATAAAGTTTTATGATGGGATGAATAAATTATTGATGATAGGTGATATTTATTGTTCTATTTTTAACCAATGCCTCAACGCTTATATAAAATGCAGCAGAGGGTTGATGTGTGGGATACCAGTTTCGGTTGATATCAACTACTATCAATAAGCCTTCATCATTACCAACAGCAGCAAAACCTTTTAATGGTGGCTGTTTTGCAAAATAATCCAATCCATATTTGTTCTTTAGTTCCTCACATGCTTGCTCCACATTAGTAACCGGGATTCCTGCTTCGCTAATTGAAACAAGGGATGCTCCGCTAAAAGATTGATCGCTTTCATTGTTCAAATCAAATCTTGCAATAAATTCTACAATATTTCGGTTGTTATCATAAAAATAGAAAGCTTTTGCATTCCAGTTTTTAAAATCTGCGATGATATTATTTTCGGTTTCAGGGATGATTGTCATTTTTTCTTTTGCCCATTTCAAAGCCTGCTCGATTTGATTACATGGTATATTAAAAGCAAAATGATAAGTTGGCTGTTCATCTTTTGTACTAATGAATTTTAAAACAGAATAACCTGCTTTAAAAGAAACACTGTTGTTATCCTGAGCGATTAATGACAGCCCTAAAGTATCCTGGTAAAAATCTGCTGTTGCGTTAATATCAGCAGTTAATAAGCTAAGTGTTTGAATTTTCATCGCTGTTAAGTATTAATACAAATGCATTGATTAATTTCTTTATTGACTGCAAGCTTGGTTCATCAATGATCTCACATTCATGGTTAATTTTTGTTTTAGCAAAAGATATCAGCAATTGCGTTTCTTCGGTAATATTTGACTCTATAATCTTTAATGTTTCCAGTAATGATTGATGCCCTTTCTGGCCAACAGATGAAGCTGTGATCAAGGCCACTGGCTTATGAGAAAACTCCATTGAAGATACTGTCCAGTCAATTGCATTCTTCAATGTACCTGGTACACCCATTGCATATTCGGGTGTGCAGATAAGTATGCCATCAGCATTACTCAATTTTTTTCTAAAAGCCGTCACTTGTGCTGGCGGATTATCATTGTCAAGGTCAGGGTTAAAATGTGGCATAGTGGATAATCCTTCAAACAATTCCATTTCAAAATAATTTTTTGCAAGCGCTGCAACGGCCTTTATGTAGTTTAGATTCGTTGAGCTTTTTCTTGTACTGCCAGATATAGCGATGACTTTCTTTTTTGTTTCCAACCTTTTGTATATTTCTAATAAAGTTATCACTAAAGGGAACAAGAACAGGCCAACAATTTGTGCACAACATGTACAAAGAAAAAATCAATATTAGCCTGATAGCACTTAACATTGCAGCCCAATTGCAAAATCATGATCACATTTATTGAAGCAAAACTTGAAACACTTTCTATTCATAAAACAGGTAATAAGCAAGCCGGGGAAGCACTTGTTTTAAGTGATACACCTTTTGAAGCTTCAGACGAAGTATTAGGCAGTCTGTTGATGCAGTATTTTTTGCAGCCTTTTGAAAAGGTAAATGAAATTTACCGGCTGCATCATACCACGGGAAATATAGAGCTGAATGAAGTATTCCATTATGCATCCATGATCTTTAATAAGGAAGAAAGCTTTCATGAGTGCAGTAGGCAATTGGCTAAGCAGTTATACGAACTGGCTAATCATCCAAAAATAAAAAGCGGCGAACTGTATGTGGCTCATTTTACTAACCTTCAACTGGAAGGCGAATTGCTGGAAGCCATTGGTATTTTTAAATCAGAACAGAAAGAACCTTACCTAACGGTTACACAGGAGGAGAGTGGTTTTGATATGGGCTACCAGCAGGAAGCAATCAACATAAAAAAATTAGACAAAGGGTGTATCATTTTCAATACGGAGAAAGAAGAAGGCTATAAAGTGGCCGTGGTTGATACAGCCTCCAGGAAAGAAGCAGTTTATTGGATGGATGAATTTCTGCAGCTTAAAATCAGGAATGATAATTACAATCAAACGCACAATGTACTTAGTGTTTACAAAACTTTTGTAACGGAGAAAATTGATGAACAGTTTGAAGTGTCAAAGGCCGATAAAATCGATTTGCTGAATAAATCCATCAAGTATTTTAAAGAAAAAGATCATTTTGATCTGGATGAATTTTCAGATGAAGTGATCGGTCACCAGGATGGCATTGCATTGTTTAAAGACTATAAGAAACAATACGAGCAAGATTTTGATGCGCCGATTGAAGACTCATTTTCTATTTCCAATGCGGCAGTAAAAAAGCAGGCCAGGGTCTATAAAAGCGTACTAAAGCTGGATCGTAATTTCCATATCTACATCCACGGTAATAAGGAGCTGATTGAAAAAGGGTTTGATGAAGAAAAGAATATGAATTATTACAAAGTTTATTTTAGGGAGGAGCAGTAGCTAAGGTTTGTCTCTTCCAATAAATCTTTCTTTGCCCATAAGAAAATTGATAGCTCTTACAACATTTTTATCAACGCTTGATTCGCTTTTCAGGTTATTAATATAACGCTTGATTTCTTTTTGCAAGGAAGGTGACAAGTGCTCGAAAATCTTTAATGCATCTTTATTTTTTGATAAAGCCGTAGCTAGCTTCTCCGGCATGGGCGTGTCCCTTGTGACTTCATCAAATGACAGGATAATGGTAACGGTATCGCCTACATCTGCCTTTGATCCTTTACGCATGGGTGTATTAAGATAAAGCCTCCATTTGCCACTATACTTAACCAGGTGCTGGATGAATGGGTGGCCATTGATTGTTCCTTTTACCGGTACAGCGCCTTTGTCTTTGCCTGCATCATTAAAAATGGCTTTTAAGATTTTTGCAGGCAATAATACGTAAGGATTAACACCAATTATATAAATCTTTGCAGTAAATGAATACATGATTAAATTATTTACTCATCCCAGCCAGTATCCTGTTTATTATTCCCCGGTGCAGTCTTGATTGATTGCGCTACAGCAATGTCCATTTGCTTTATTTCTTCCGGCGTAAAATAGCGCCATTTACCAGGAGCCAGGTTAGCCAAACTGATATGCATAATACGTATACGCTTAAGCGTTACTACCTCGTAACCCAATGCAGTACACATGCGCCTGATCTGCCGGTTCAATCCCTGTGTTAATATAATCCGGAAACGATTTTTGCCTTCCTGGCGCACAAAACATTTCTTTGTAACGGTTCCGAGTATACGAACGCCGTTACTCATCTTTTGTACAAAGTCACCAGTAATGGGTTTATCCACCGTTACCACGTATTCTTTTTCATGGTGATTGCCAGCCCGTAAAATTTTATTGACGATATCGCCGTCATTGGTAAGAAAGATCAATCCTTCAGAAGGCTTATCCAAACGGCCTATTGGAAAAATGCGGCTTTTGTAATTGATGAAAGAAATAATGTTGGTCTTATCTTTTAGATCTGTGGTGCAGGTGACGCCAACCGGTTTATTAAAAGCGAGGTAAACTGTTTTGTCTTTTTTCTTCAAGGGCTCTCCGTCTATCTCTACCACATCTCCGTCTTTTACCCGGTTTCCTTTGATGGCGATATTATCATTAATAGTAACCCTTCCCTGGTCAATATAATTATCTGCTTCACGTCTTGAGCAAAAACCGGTTTCACTGATATACTTATTGAGACTTTTATCCATTGCGTTTCAAAAATAGTTCTTTGAAAGATTGTTAACGCATTAATTATTACGGCTAGCTAATTCAATAAGAAAACAAAGAGCAATGGTGAGCAATACAATCCAAACCCATTTGAATTGCTGCCGCATTTCTTTTCTTTGAAGGCCAGCAATTACAGTATCAAGTTCAGTTAAGAGTGAAGTGTTTTTTACCAGCAACGTTTTTAATTTTTCAACAATTAGCATAGCATGCCTTGAACTCAATAGTGCCAAAGGTTTAATCAATACTTTAGCAATATCATTGTTAATCTGCTCCTCATTAAAACGCTTCAATACCTGCATATTTTCTATATTCAGTAATTCATCCATTTGTTCAAAAAGCACAGCCTTGTTCATCCTGAATACATCCAGTTGGGAACAGTATCTCTCAAAGTCAATAATTTTTTTCAAAATGCTTACTGGTGTTACCGTTTCTTTTACTGAACTGTTTCCTGTAGCTTTTTGATACCATCGTTCCTGCAGGTACTCATGCTTTTTAGCTGGATTGGTAAGGGTTTCATAGGCTTCCTTTATTTCTGCAAACTGTGCAGCGGCATAGGGATCATCGTTGTTTTTATCGGGGTGATATTGCTGCGCCAGTATGCGATACGCTTTTTTTATTTCGCTTACGGTGGCATGTTGCGGCACCTGTAGTGTTTTATAATGGTCTTTTATAGACATGGCTGCAAAGATAGGAAGGCCGGCAGAAGGTCTGTTTTTTCAGGTAAAAAACACTTCCCAATTTCAAACAGATTTTATAAATCACTAACCTGACTGAAACTTTAATTTATGGTCTTTCTATTTGCAACCTCAGAACGATTGAGATTTTAGGCTCTAAAAGCAATTAAGCTATTGCTGAAGTGTAACTAAACCAGGTGAAGACAGCACCAAAAACAAAAAATAGGCCCGATAATTATCTTGTATTTTTTCTATATTATATTTGTATCCTCAAACTTAGAACCCTTACAACATGCACAAAAGAATTAAAAAGGGAATTGCTTGCATACTAATAGTTTTTATTCCTGCATTTTCAACAGCACAAATTTTTACTGATACTATTTTTTATAACGCTGGGTGGCAGATTTGTGAGCAGCCTGTTGCTGTTTATTATCGAATTGGCACTCTTGTGATTGATTCATTCTGGTATTATAAGGGGCCCTTTAAAGACTATGCAATAGATGGAACAGTATTGCATGAAGGTAATTATTCCGATGAAGGTTTTAAAGACGGGACATTTAGTTTGTATGACACTTCCGGAAGTTTGATAGCCCAGGGAAATTATACTAAAAATAAACCAATCGGCGATTGGGAATTCAGGTATCCTTCTGGAGATACAAGAGCTATAATTAACTTTCCCGAAGCTGGCGGAGATTATGTATTCAAGTATTACCGGGATAGTAGCGGGCAGGTACTACTGAATAACGGCAATGGAACATTTGAATGGAATTCATGCGTATTTGAAGACAGGAATATCTATTATAAATTTAAAGGCACTTATAAGGATGGCAAGCGATCAGAGACCTGGAAATATTATGAATCGAGGGATCAATACATGAAAAGTATTATCTGCCAGGAGAATTATACCGATGATGGCTCCTTAAAAAAAGCAAGAAGTTTTGGATATTACAATGAAACATTCCATCATCATTGCATAGAATTGGATATGGTTCCTGCATCATTAAAGAGAATGGAGCTGATGAGTTATGACAATTTTTTCAGACGGGGGCCGGATAGCAATGCCGTAGTGAATCTTTGGAATTATCTAAAGAGTCGTAAAGCAGTTGACATTGTAATAAAGAATAAAAAATTTGAAGATGCCATCGTGTATGTGTTGGTAAATCTTGAATCATACAGAAGCAGACTGGATTATGAGGCTAAAGATATAGACGGAAAAATTGAGTTTAAACTCGGCGATAATTCAACACCGGAAAACATTACAGTTAAAGGCAACATAACCGATAAAGAGAAAGATTTCTTACTATACCTTATGTCTAAGTTCAAAAACTTTGAAATGCCAATGACTGAAAGTATCGGCTATGAACAATACCATACCATTTATTTTTACTCTATTGATATGAAACCCTATGTTCCTGCTGCGATCAAAAACTATGTGGGGCGTGAACTGTTTTTTACGATGTTGCCTAAAGATAAATACCTGGTATTTCTTGAAGCCAATAAAAAGAAAATTAAGAGGGCTATCAGAAGTGAGTACATGCGTTACTGGTAGTAAAAGTTAATTTATTTATCTGCAAGCAGTAATGTCATGTCTTCGTTATAAAACCCTTCTCCATCTGCATGAAATAGACCATTACAATGATCTATAAAAAATTGGATAAAATTTCTGATTGCGTTTTCTCCATCTTCATCTATGCCATGTGAATGCTCACAGGCAACAATAAACGAAGTTCTTTCCAGGTGATTGATCACTTTTCTTTTGGCTGATGAAAAACCAGCAAAGCCAATATCAGCTATAAATTCTTTGATCTCTTCTTTTGC
>CAZDHQ010000260.1:0-6499 GCA_964505135.1 uncultured Ferruginibacter sp. | reverse complement strand
TGCTTTTGTTGTTTGAAAATTGTTCAGCGTTACGTCATAAGAAGTTTTTGTAGGGTCAGGCAAACCTTTGATTTTTCCATTCATTGATACAGCCGTATTGCCAATGCCGCTCAGCTGCACACCGGATAAAGACAAATCTTTTACATAACCTCTAATGCCTGCATTTACAGAAAGCACTGATGATTCAAAACCTTTTAAATAAGGAGCAGCCTGTGGTGATAAAAGAAGGATATCTTTTACTGCAATCCTGCTATGACTAAATCCGGCATCAAGGTACATTTGACCGATATCTTTTGTGATAACCCCAATTGATGGATACCGGGCAGCAACGCTGTTCTGTATAATAGTCTTATCAGTGTGCACTAATAAATTGTTTAATGCAAAACCGGAATCAGTGTAAACAAAATTTGTCTTGAGTTCTTTCAAATTAAAACCACTCTTTTCTTTTAAACTTGTTTTACTAATATTGCCGGAATAACCAGTTGGTGTAAATACCATATCATTTGCTTTAAACACCAGGCTGTCAATCTTCAAATGCGAATAATCCATAGCGTTAGTAATCCTGGGCATATTGTCATCATCAAAGCTGATATTATCATTTTCAAAGTCAATTGTGGCAATGCTCAGCTTCCATGGATTATTTGCTTGAGCCTTTGCTTCCTTTTTTACCTCTTCTTTTACTACCTTGGTCTGAACAGATTTGCCTAAAACAATCGCTGATTTGGTATCATGCAGTTTAATATTGTTTACCTGCACCTCCAGTTTTCCTAAATCAATTGATTTGATATTTGCTGCTAATTCACCTAAATCTAAATTGGCAGACATTGGTGATACATCATTCCTGTAATCAAATTTTATTCTTTTAAAATCCATGTCTTTCAATGAAAGCAGCAGTTGAAATGGCTGGTTACTTTCCGCTTCCACCACAGCTTCAGGTTTCGGTTCAAGCAAAGGCTTGTTTTGATGCATGTGACCGCTGATGCCTTCAAATGAAATCAACGGGATAGAGAAGATCATCTTATTTGGGTCAACCGTTTCAAAATTGGTTTTTGATTTATCAAGGTGGAATAAAAAATCAATTCCTGTTTGATCATCTTTAAAACGGCTGTTGATATTGTTTAAAACAAGTTTACCAATTTTGAAATTCATCCCTGCGCTGGTATCGGCTGGCTTTCCTGTTGCAGCGGTACCTGTAAATGCGTCTACAATATATTGATAATTGAAAACGGTGTCTGTTCCTGTTCTGTAAATATTGGTCGTAATGCCCTTCAATTCTACATAATCCACCACCACTTCGCTTTTGATTAACCTCAGTAAAGCAATGTCTACTCTTAATTCATCACCAGCCAGCAGTGTATCTTTTCGCTGGTCTTCAAAATACACTCCTTTCAAAACGATCTGCTTTGGGAAATCAATCGAAAGTTTGTTGATCTGAACTTTTGTATGCAACTTATTTTGCAGGTAGGTCACTGCTTTATTCTTAGCAAAGTTTTGAACGGCGGGTACCTGTATCAGAATAATAATCAGCAGCACCAGGAACAACAAAATACCTGCGATCCACGCTAGTACCTTGAATGTTTTTTTTATAATTCTTTTGGCTGTCAAGTTATTTCCCCTGGGTATTTAAGACTTAAGCATATTTCAAGCCATTTTACCTTTTAAATAGTAACAAGCAGGAGCAAAATATCCTACTGCTGCAAATGTCCTTCTTAATAATGCTTAACTGTTATTTATTTTTTTAACAGCTTTTTTAGAAGCCTATTTCCTGGCGCCGTTTTTTTTGGTCAGTGATTTTTTAGCAGCAGAAATCTTGAACCTAATAAAGATGCTTTATCTGTTACAGACAAACTAAGAGATACGGCTGTAAGCATTGGAGCAGTAAGTATTTTTTCAAAAATACAATGGAGCAATTAGCAAATGGTGTGGTAAAGCCACATCGCAATGAATAGCCTTGGCCTGAAATTTGGTTTTGGTGTAATATGAAGAATACAGCATTTACTCATTTCGGTGCTACTATCCTGTTAAGTGGAATAGAACTATTGTATGATTTCAGCAGGCTTAACCTGTTTTCATTGCAGGTTTTACTGGCTAACATGGAATTTTATTTTAAGAAAAAATTAAATGAAAACCCAGTATTCCTGTTTGCCTCTGATAAACATAATGATGAATGCACCACAATGATTTTCCTGGGTACAAATAATATCAGGAAAGTACGTTACCTGAATACCAATATTGAAAAATTACTTTCGCATGACTTTGCCCGGAATTTTCATCTAGAGTAAGTCATTTATTTTATAAATATACTTAACAATTTTTTATGGCAATGCGATCTTTATGGACAGGCGCTATTGGTTTCGGGCTGGTAAACATACCCGTAAAGCTATACAGTGCAATTGAAACAAGTACACTTGACCTGGACATGCTTGATAAAAAAGATTTATCGAACATCAAGTTTATGCGTGTGAATGAGAAGACAGGCAAGGAAGTAAAATGGGAAGACATTGTGAAAGGTTACCTATACAATGATCGCTATGTAGTGCTTACTGATAAAGACTTTGAAGCAGCCAGTGCAGTGAAAACAAAAACAATTGATATCAGTGATTTTGTTCCGGAGGAAGAAATAGATACCATGTACTATGATACGCCTTACTATGTGGAGCCGGATAAATCTGGTGAAAGAGCTTATGCATTATTGAGAGAAGCGTTGGAAAAAACGGGCAAGGTAGGTGTAGCAACATTTGTTTTGCGTAGCAAGGAAGCGCCAGCCATCCTTCGTCCTTCAGGTGATGTAATTGTATTAAACAGGTTGCGTTTTTCAGAAGAGATAAGAGATATCAGTGATTTAAAAATACCGACCAAATCAAGTGTAAAACCTGCTGAATTAAAAATGGCTATTTCTCTCATCAATCAATTGAGCGGAAAATTTGATCCTTCAAAATATAAAGACACTTATACAGAAGAATTGCTCAAACTCATTAAAGCAAAAGCTAAGGGAGGAAAAGTGCCAACACCTCAATTGAAAGTGGTACATAACAAAACAAAAGATTTGATGAGCCAGTTAAAGGCGAGTCTTACCGCAAAAAGAAAAAAAGCCAGCTAATTGTTTTAATTTAATGTTGTGACAAAAAAAGGACTTCCCAGGATAAAGCATACATCATTCATCCGTCCTATGCTGGCGAAAGAAACGGATGAGCCTTTCAGTAATGATGACTGGATATTTGAGATCAAGTGGGATGGATACCGGGCCATTGCAGAAGTTAAAAAAGGAAAGGTGGAATTGTATTCGAGAAATGGTATCAGCTTTAATAACAAGTATCCCAAAGTCTTTAACGAACTAAGGAAGATAAAGCATAGTGCTGTGTTGGATGGCGAGATTGTAGTGCTGAATGAGAAAGGTACATCTGATTTTCAGCGGCTGCAGCATTATGAGGACAATGACGAGTATCCTATTTGTTATTTTGTTTTTGATTTACTTTCACTGGACGGAAAAGATTGCTGTTCATTGCCGCTTATTCAGCGAAAAAAATTATTGGAACAATTACTTGATAAGAAGAATCCTGTTATCAAATATTCCGATCATATCGTAGGAGATGGAACCAACTTCTTTATTGAATCTGGTAAGCAGGGATTGGAAGGGATCATTGCAAAAAAGGCCGATAGTGAATATCTTAAAGGAGTAAGAACAGGCAACTGGCTAAAGATAAAACATCACAAAACAGAAGAGGTAATCATAACAGGTTTTACAGCACCCGGTGGTGCAAGAAAATATTTTGGCGCACTGGTATTGGCCATTAAAGAAGGTGATCATTTAAAATATGTTGGTCATACAGGTTCCGGCTTTAATCAGCAAACACTGCAGGAGGTGTACAATAAATTAAAGCCATTGATTACTGATCAATCGCCGGTTAAGGAGAAGATAAAAACCAATATGCCTGTAACCTGGGTAAAGCCAACATACATTTGTGAAATCGAGTTTACTGAGTGGACGGCTGATGCAAAAATGCGTCACCCGATTTTTCTAAGGATGAGAGAAGACAAATCTTTAAATGAAATTATTATGGCAAAGAATCTTTCTTCTAAAAAAGCTGCTACGCCTGGATCAAAAGCAGCAAACAATGATGAAAAGAATTCCACATTGGTTTTTGGAAGAACTAAAGTACCAATGACCAACCGTGATAAAATTTATTTTCCAAAGGATGGCATTACTAAGGGAATGGTGATTGATTATTACCAGGCAATGGCTGATTATATTTTGCCTTATCTGAAAGACAGGCCGCAGTCGCTGAAAAGGAATGTAAATGGTATTGAAGGCAAAGCATTTTACCAGAAAGATGCGGCAGATGATACACCGTCCTGGGTAAAAACGTTTGCCATTTATGCTGAATCAGTGAACAAAGACATTGACTACATTATTTGTAATGATAAAGCAACATTGGCATACCTGAACAATCTAGGTTGCATTGAAATCAATCCATGGAACTCTACCATCAAGTCACTGGACAAGCCTGATTATCTTATCATTGATTTAGATCCATCGGCTAAAAATACTTTTGAGCATGTGATAGAAGCTGCATTGGCAGTAAAAGAAGTATTGGACAAAGCAGGGGCAGTATCATTTTGTAAAACCTCCGGGGCTACAGGCATGCATATTTATGTGCCGCTAGGTAAGAAATATTTATATGAAGAGGCAAGAGATTTCGCAGAGATTGTTTGTACTATAGCTAAAGATCAATTGTCATTTGCCAGCATGGAAAGAAACCTGAAAGCAAGAGGTAATAAGTTATATCTTGATTACTTACAAAACAGCCGAGGCCAAACATTAGCTTCAGCATACAGTCTTCGGCCTCACCCCGGTGCTACAGTTTCCACTCCACTTGATTGGAAAGAAGTAAAACCAGGTTTACATCCTTCAGCTTTTAATATCAACACCGTTCCTCAGCGGTTAAAGAAAACAAAAGATTTGTTCAGCGGCGTGTTTGGGAAAGGTATTAACCTCAAAAAATGTGTAGAACATCTTTCTCAATAAAAGTATCTTCCTTTTTCATAATCGTAGTCTTCATTTTGAGCGATATGGCTTGAATGATAGTAACTCATTTCATTGATAAAATTTTTTTATAAATAAAAGTCTTACTGGCATCGAATTTTTAACAGAGAAGAAACCTGCTCAGAATCTGCTGCTGTACTTAAAATTTCTAATGGAAATACTTTGTTGATGCTATTTCAGCCTTGTCTTGCCCTTCTCCTGTAACCCATAAGCAATCCATCTCTGGCATAATTTTTTTTGTGCTCATTTAAAAAAAAATTATGGACGATAAAAACATAAGAAGACCACAGAATGCAAAAAAAATAAGTCTAAACGAAGAATATGAAATACGATATTGGTGTGAAAAATTCGGTGTGTCTGAAGAGTCATTAAGAAAGGCAGTGAACAAAACAGGTGTATCTGCTTTGGCTGTACAGGATTACTTAAAGTCCCGTTCGCAACAAAGCTGATAGATAAAAACTCAGATGCATAGTTGGTTGCCTTTATCTTTACTTTTAGGATTCACCAATAAGTAAATTGCCACGCTTGGTATCACTACTATATGACCAGGGAATAGTATAAACAAATATCAACAGTTCAAATCTTAAATAATATTTGTTGTTCATGATTTCTTTCTGGAACTAACCGGATAAAATTTTCATAGTCAATGTCGTAGTTGCTGTATACACCGTATGCATCAAGACTATATCCAACCAGGCCATCTTTTGCTTCAAATAAGTACAGTATACACATATCAGACGGATTGGTACTTTCTTCAAAACGATAGACTTTGATAATTTCTAAATCAGCGGGCTGGTAAATTTTTCCTTTGCCTGCACTAAATCCTTTTTCTTCCCATTGGAATTCTGTGTCAAATTTTTTTAATCTTAATTTTTCAAGTACGTCTGAAAGGGTTGTCATTTCATGAGGAATTTCCATAATAATATTTTTAGTAGTGATCTTTTTTTGTTTGTCTGCTTTCATGGGAATAACAGTGATGCCCTTAAACGGCCATTGATGGAAGCTTGGTTTAGATGAAAACACTTCTAGTTGTTATTAGATTTTGCTTCCTTAAATAAAAGGTCGTCAATCATAGACTGGTATCAAATATACCATTTCTATCGTGTAAAGCCAGCTTGAATTTTTTCTGATTTTCTATAAAAGTTTTGTTAGAATTCAATGGCATAAATTTTTCTGCGTCTGAGGTATGTTATACTTCTAACAATCACACCAGGTTTTGTAAGGCCATATGCAATCTACAACCGCATCAACCATTGTGAGTAAAAGTTTTACTGCATATCAGTCCTAAAGGCATCGTGTATTAGCATGCTTTTGAACAAGTACTTAAAGCGCAAGCAATGAGTATCGGTTTTGACAAAGCAGAAGCCGATGGTTTTACAGTTTCCCTAAATGTGTGGGTTAAATCACATGGACATTATGATGGCAAACTATTGCTTGATAGGAAATTGATAGATC
>CAZDHQ010000259.1:0-6500 GCA_964505135.1 uncultured Ferruginibacter sp. | reverse complement strand
CACCTGCAAAGCCAAATGTTTTAAAGCCCATTGATTCCAAAGCAACGTTACCTGCAAGGATCATCAAATCTGCCCAGGATATTTTGCGTCCGTATTTTTGTTTGATTGGCCACAGTAACCTGCGTGCTTTATCAAGGCTTACATTATCAGGCCAGCTATTTAGCGGAGCAAAACGCTGTTGTCCTGCACCACCACCGCCTCGTCCGTCCTGCACACGGTAAGTACCTGCGCTATGCCACGCCATACGGATAAACAAAGGACCATAGTGGCCAAAGTCTGCGGGCCACCAATCCTGTGAATCCGTCATCAGGGCATGTAGATCTTTCTTTACTGCTTCCAGGTCAAGTGATTTGAATTCTTCGGCATAATTAAAATCCTTGCCCATTGGATCGGATAATTCTGAGTGCTGGCGAAGAATGTTTAGTTTTAGTTGATTAGGCCACCAGTCACGGTTATGTGTACCGCCACCGCCTACATTTTGTTTCAAGCTACCGTTGTGAAAAGGGCATTTGCTGATGTCGTTTGAATCGTTTGCCATTGTTATAGTTTTTTTGCAAATGAGGAATAATTATTTGATGTGAGGTGAATGAAGTACAAACTTAGTTCATGGATACTATAAATACAATCAATATATTTTATGAAGTCATAGTTTATAGCTATGATTAGTTTCACACAAAGGGACAACGAATACAAAGAAACAACGATGCCCTGCACAGGTAATCGTTGTCTCGTTGTTTTTCTTTGTATTCGCTGTGTGAAACTGCTTTACACTTTTAGCAGTCCCCGGAACCCTCTTGCTGCATAATAGGATTCAGCCCCATTATGATAGGTAAACACAGTATTATAACGCCGGTCGCAAAAAAGAGCGCCCTTTAATTTTCGTATAGCAGGCGGCGTTAGTATCCAACTGGATGTTTTGGTATCAAATGCTCCCAGTGTTTGCAGGAATCGATATTGTTCCTCGTTTAATATTGCTATGCCCATATCGGTTGCCATGTTGAGAGCACTGTCTGCTGGCTTGTTTTCTTTTCTTGATTCCAGTGCTTCATGGTCATAGCAAATACTTCTTCGCTCTTTTGGACTTTCAGCGGAGCAATCAAAAAAGATAATCTCTCCGGTTTTTTTATCCATGTCAACCACATCTGGTTCTCCACCGGTTTGTTCCATTGCATTCAGCGACCATAATTTTTCCGGCTTAGCTTCTAATCGCTTTGCCACTGTAGTCCATTCAATTCCTTTATGACGCTGCTGATTTTTTTCAAAACGTTTTTCCAGGATATCAATTAATGCAGTAGCTTCTTCCGTCGAAAGTTTTTTATTACTAGCCATGACAATTATTTTATAAGTTAATCATTCAATCCCTTTCCTTCCATTATTTTTGGAATGAGTTTATCAATTCTTGCTTCACGTGTACTTGCCTGTTTAGGTTGTGAAAAATGAAAGAGATAGGCACGCTGTCTGCCTGGTGTCAATCCATTAAATGCTTTTTTTAAAGTAGCATTTTTGTTCAATCTTTTTTGAAACTCCTCAGGGACTTTGTATTCAGCGGTGGTTTTTAATTTTACCTTCAGTCCGGCTTTTTCCACTTCAATTGCCTGGTAGATGAGTGCTTTTAATTTCTTTTCCAGCTTTGTAATTTCTTTTACGTTGGTGAATCTTGCCTGCCTTGCGGATTGTACATTTTCTGTTTGCTGTATTAAAATATTGTCTTCATCACTTATCAAAGCACCTTTGAAAAAAAGCAAGGCGCAGTATTCTTTAAAGCCATGTATCAATACAATATTTTTTGCATCATAGGTATAACAGGCCTGTCCCCATTTAAGTGTTTCTTCAAGTCCACAATCCAATACTATTTTTCTTAACTGCTCAAATGCTGTTTTCCATTGGGTAGCTTTATCAAAAAAGAAATCAACTTTCGTATTCATATCAATGATTTATTTCAACACAATTTAGTTTTCTTTCTGTTGGTCTAAAATACCAGGAGCAAATAGTTAGTACCAACAATAATGAAGGGCCAAATAATTCTTTCGCCGGATCATTCATGAATAAATGAGAAACCACAGCCCCACTCATCGCAAAAAAGAAGCCGGCGTAAGTCCACTCTTTTAATAAGGGCAACTTTGGTAACAGTATAGCAATCACACCCAGCAATTTCCAAACACCAATGATGAGCAAAAAATAGATTGGAAAACCAAGATGCACCATTAACTCTTTCTCTTCTGGTGTTTTTATTAACTGTACGATACCTGTTGAGAGCATGCCCAGCGCAAGCCAGGCGGTAGCAACCCAATAGATCATTTTGTTTCTTTTTTTCATGACTGTCTATTTAATTTTTGAACCATGTCCTGCAAACGATTATGCGCCTTATTGATGCCCTGTGCAAAAGGAAGCTTCAGCATTTGATCTCTCAGCGCTGCAGATTTATAAATACTGTGTATGATTAGCTTGCTGTTTTCATCATCGATCGCTTCGAAAGAAATATACTCAAGCTGCACATCAAAGGGGGCATTCTCCATTTCAAAAGTTCGAACGATCTTTTTGTTATCAACAATATCGTGAATGCTGCCGTTTGCGCTGAACACTACATTGCCTTTGTTATCGCTTGTTTCAAACCGGTAACCACCATGTTGCTTATTCTCGAGTTTTATTACTTTGGTACCCATCCATTGTTCCACTATTGCTGCTTCTGTATAAGCTCTAAACAGCAGATCAACAGGCAGCTCAAATGTTCTTGTGATGGTTAAATCCTGTTTGCCTTCCTCAGCGTGAATGATTGTTTTTTGTTCCATAGTATGTTATTTTTTTGATTTATACTTTTTCATCACAGCCTCCAGTTTGTTAAATCTGTCATCCCACATCTTGCGAAATGGCTCGATAAAATCAGCGACTTCTTTCATTTTCTTTGCATTGAAATGGTAATAAACTTCACGGCCATTCTGTTCCTGTTGCAGCAGTTCGCATTCGGTTAGTATTGCCAGGTGTTTAGATACAGTGGGCCTTGCAGTGTTAAAGTTGGCAGCAATAGCTCCTGCCGTCATAGATTGTGTTGCGACCAATAACAAAATGGCTCGCCTGGTGGGATCAGCTATTGCCTGGAATACATCTCTTCTTAAATTCATTGTGTAGCTATTTGGCTACAAATATAAGTGTAGTTATTTGGCTACGCAAATTTTCATAGAAGATATTGGCATTTTCTTTTGTGGTGCCTATAAACTGTGATGTGTATTTCAAACAGAGTTATCCTGTAGAAGTATATAAGGAAAGAAAAATTTTAATTAAAACCTAACCTTTCTCCTCAAGCCTGTAGTACATACTGTAAAGCAGTTTAAATAAAATCACTACAACATGAAAAAAATGAAAATCCCGTTTTTAATTCTTTTTGCGGCAGCAAGCTTTATGGCATGCAAAAAAGATAGCCAGGTAAATATCCCAGGCCTTGATGCATCTAAAACAAACGCTATTAAGAAAGGAGAACCCGTGTTATTTACGCTTGACCAGGCCAGTGCTGGAAGTACAGTAAACTGGACTGTGAGCCCAAGTGCTAATACACAAATTAAATCGAGCGGTAACCAGGCATCTATTTTATTTGGTGTAAAAGGTAACTATGTGGTCACTGCTGTTGCAGGAAATGTATCGGCATCTACCCCCGTATCTGTTTCTGATTCGGTATACAACGGCGGTGGCAGCGGTGGTGGTGGCGGCGAAACACAACCCACCACACTAAATTTTTCAGCAGGGGAAAAAATCAATATCCAGGTTTCAAGAATTGACTCAGGCGCTACATCCGGTCTAATATTTTCTACTATCACTTCCAATGAGTATACCTGCTTAACCAATTCACTCATTTCTACTTTTACCGCAGGTACCAACAGTTTTGATATCAGTTTTGATGGTGTATCAGTTCCTGCCAACTGTACGACTGGCACAGCAAAGGCAAGCGCTTTTGCCTTTTATTATCCCGTGTCGGAAGGAACCAGTTCGTTAACCATTCATTTTAACGGAACAAATTACACAGGCACTATAGTTAAAACAGGAAACAGTTATCAAATAAACTGGTCTTATGCAACAGGGGTTGTTATTTCTCCGGCCAGTTTATAGTACATTAGGTTTTAAAAATGATGAGCCGTTCGTTACGAACGGCTCCCTTTAAGAAAATTGACAGACATCGAATATATAATTGAAGGCTGTAAAAGAAATGATCAGCAGTGCCAGGAAAAATTGTACCGGCAATTTTATCCAGCACTATTTGCTTTGTGTAAAACATTTTTCCAGGATAAAGATGATATTGTAACAGCTTTAAATAACGGGATGCTGAGGGTGTATACCAACATCAATCAATACGAAGCAGGCAAGGGTGATTTTTTTAACTGGGTGTATACCATTGTAAGAAATGCAGCACTCACGCAGGTGAGAGATAAGAAAGTAAATCTCACCTATGAGTTAACAGAAGATATAAAAGAAGCATCGGAAGCCAACCCGTTTAAACAGTTAGAATGGAAAGATATTTACTATTATCTTGATCAGCTACCGCCCAAAACCAGGTGTGTATGCAGTTTGTATTACCTGGAAGGCTTTTCGATAAAAGATATTTCGGTATCCATCGACATGAAAGAAGGCGCTGTGAAATGGCACCTGAGCGAATGCCGCAGCAGGCTTAAAACAATTTTTGAACAGCAAAATTTTAAAAAATTTGGATGACAAAGATTTACATACGGATCCAATGAAGAAAGATAATTTTCCCGAACCTGATGTGCCGGTAGACGAGGCCTGGGCCGGAATGAAGCAACTATTGCTGAATGTCCCGCCATCAGCGCCAGCTGCAGGAAAAGCGCTTACGGGCAAACTGCTTTATTATGCTGCTGCTGTTGCATTAATCACAACAGTTGCCGTTGTCAAGTGGATGAAGCCTTCCCAAAAGCAGGTAGCCGAAACCGTTATATTGAGCCAGGATAAGCCGGTAAAAAATATATTGCCGGGAGGAGAATTATTATTCCTGAATAACAACAGCAGGGTAGTGGAAGAAGAAGCAGAAAATAAAAAGCAGTTGGTGCTTACAAACGGTGCGGTTTATTTTGAGACTGGTAAAGCAGGTGAAGGCGTGCAACATATCAAACTCGGAGTTATGGATGTGCTGCCAGCCAATGCTGCGCTGTATCTTTCTTTTGATTCGGCTAGTTCTGTTGCATTGGTGCATGTACAAAACGGAGCCGCCACGATAAAAACAAATAGAGAATCAATGCAACTTCTGGCAGGTGAGACAATTCAATACGATAGCAAACAAAAACAACTGGCTAAAACAGCAAAGACCAATGTGAATCTTTTTAGTTATGCTACATTAGTTTTTGAATTGAATGATGCGCCTTTGCAGGAAGTGCTGCCCATGATTGAAAAAGCCTACGGTTTTTCGTTTGTTCTTAACAATAAGAAACTGAACCAGTGCAGGATCACCACAAGGTTTGATAATAAGACCCTGAAGGAGATAATGGATGTGATGGCCTATACACTCAACCTTGATTATAGTATTGATGAAAAAAACAAGCAGGTTACAATAAGCGGCGATGGCTGTGAATAGATTATTTATCGGTTGGTTACTATTACTGATTGCTTTTACAGCAAACCTGGATCTTGTTGCCCAGCAGAAACAAAAATCAACAAATACCCAACAGCGGTTCTCATTACATGGTGCTATCAGTTTAGATTCACTCACTAAACTGGTTCATCACCAGAGTGGTGTGAGGTTTTCTTTTAATTCAGTTAAAGTTAAAGGGACAAAGGAGATTGTTTTCCCCAAAGCAAATTATTCGTTGCCCGATATTTTGAAACAAATCCGGGAGACTACTTCACTGTATTATAGTTTTTATTCCGGCTATGTAGTGTTCCAGGATAATAAGCCGAAGAAAAGAAAGATGACAGACACAGAACAGGCTAACAGTGTCGCATCCACGCATACAAAGAAAGCCGCCGGCAAATTGAACGCTTCCAATACTTCCGTACAGCAAGCAAGGAAAAATCAAAAGGCAAATACATTGCATTTAAAAAATGAAGTTGTTCAGTTAAAGCAGCTTCCGTCTTTTGACACTCCTGCAATTAAGCAGCAATCGGGTGTTGCATTGAAGGATGATATAGGCTCCGGTTTAAGTGACAGTTCTATAAACGTTGCTGCACAGCAGTTTCAAATAGCTACTGTACCCCAAACTGATACTGTTGTAAAACCATCACTTAGCAGGAAGATTAGTGATAGCATAAACAATAAAAAGCGAGTTGAACAAAAAATCCCGCCAATTACAAATAAAGCATCTTTTGATGTAAGGTTTGGTTTGCAATGGAATATAAATATGCCTTTGTTTGGCTTAAAGGAATATGCTACTGGAACAAACGGCAATAATCAGTGGTATACCTTACTTATACCCGGCGTTTTTATAAGTAAAACGATTGGTGCCAGCAACAATGAGTGGATGATGACGGTAAAGCCTTTTAGTTATCATTTAACCGGTAATAAA
>CAZDHQ010000258.1:0-6500 GCA_964505135.1 uncultured Ferruginibacter sp. | reverse complement strand
GAAGATAAGTACGAAGAAGCTTTGAGTGTAGCAAGGCAGCAAGTGGAGAACGGCGCACAGGTATTGGATGTGAACATGGATGACGCTTTGCTGGATGGTGTAAAAGCAATGACAACGTTTTTGAACCTGGTACAATCAGAACCCGACATTGCCAAGATTCCCATCATGATTGACTCATCCAAGTTTGAGATCATTGAAGCAGGTTTAAAATGTGTACAGGGAAGATGCATTGTAAACTCCATCTCGATGAAAGAAGGAGAACAAAAATTTATTGAACAGGCTTTTACCTGCAAGGACTACGGCGCCGCTGTGATAGTGATGGCATTTGATGAAAAGGGCCAGGCGGATACAAAAGAAAGAAAAGTGGAAATCTGTCACAGGGCTTACAAGATACTTACTGAACAGGTTGGCTTTAAACCAGAAGACATCATTTTTGACCCCAATATTTTTGCCATTGCAACAGGGCTTGAAGAACACAATAATTACGCAGTAGATTTTATTGAAGCAACCAAAGAGATCAAACAACTAATGCCACTAACAAAAGTGAGTGGTGGGGTGAGTAATCTTTCTTTTTCTTTCAGAGGCAACGATCATGTGAGGGAAGCCATGCACAGCGTGTTTTTATTTTATGCTATCAAAGCAGGTATGGACATGGGCATCGTAAACGCAGGGCAGCTGGTGGTGTATGATGAAATTGAACCACAGTTAAGGGACTTGTGCGAAGATGTGATCCTGAACAGGAATAATGAAAACAACGAAGCAACAGAGAAACTAATAGCATTTGCAGAAACCGTTAAGGCAAAAGGAAAGGCGGAAGTAAAAGATGAAAAATGGAGAAATGAACCGGTTGAAAAGAGACTGGCTCACTCATTAATTAACGGCATCACAGATTATATAGACGCAGATACGGAAGAGGCAAGGTTGAAATATCCAAAGCCACTGGATGTAATTGAAGGTCCATTGATGGATGGAATGAACATCGTAGGTGATTTATTTGGCGCAGGCAAAATGTTTTTACCACAAGTAGTGAAGAGTGCACGTGTGATGAAGAAAGCAGTAGCTATACTTACACCTTTTATTGAGCAGGAAAAAGAAGATCGCAAGCAGGCACATCTTGCAGCAGGTACAGTAAATGAAGAAGCCGCTGGTGCAGCAAAAATTTTATTGGCTACTGTAAAAGGAGATGTGCATGATATTGGAAAAAATATTGTGGGTGTGGTGTTGGGTTGCAATGGATACGATGTAGTGGATTTAGGTGTGATGGTACCAACCGATAAAATTTTAGATGCCGCAGAAAAAGAAAAAGCAGACATCATCGGACTAAGCGGATTGATTACGCCATCATTGGATGAGATGGTACACGTGGCACATGAGATGAAACGGCGTGGCATGAAGCAACCACTGATGATTGGTGGTGCTACCACCTCCCGGATGCATACTGCAGTAAAAATTGCTCCTCAGTATGATGAAGGTGTAATACATGTGCTGGATGCCAGCCGTAGTGTAACCGTTGCCGGTAGTTTATTAAGCAAAGAACAAAAGGCAGATTTTTTATCAGGCATACAAAAAGAATACAACAAGTTAAGAGAAGATTTCGGCAACAAAAGATCTGTAAAACAATTCTTACCCTTTGCAGAAGCACAACAAAATGGCGCAGCTATTGACTGGAATACTTATGAACCGGTAAAACCATCCTTCACCGGAACAAAAGTTTTTGATGATTATTCGTTGGAAGAGATTTGCAAATACATTGACTGGCAGCCGTTCTTTATTGCCTGGGAAATGCATGGCAAATTTCCACAGATATTGAGTGATGCAATAATTGGTAAAGAAGCTACTAAGCTTTACAATGATGCACAAAAACTATTGCAGCAAATCATTGAAGAAAAATGGTTGACTGCAAAAGGGGTGGTTGGTTTTTGGGAAGCCAATAAAACTGCTCCAGATACAGTTGCAGTGAAGAATGGAGATGAAACATTGCAATTGCAGTTTTTACGCCAGCAGATTAATTTATCATTGGCAGACTTCCTCAAGCCATCGTCGCAGGATTACTTAGGTGCTTTTTCTGTAACGATTCAAGGTATTGAACAACACATTAAAAACTTCGAATCTCAACACGACGATTACAACAAGATCATTTTACAAGCCCTTGCAGATCGCCTGGCAGAAGCATTTGCAGAACACCTGCATGAAAAAACAAGAAAGGAATTGTGGGGATATGAAAAAGATGAACACCTAACCAATGAACAATTAATAAAAGAAGAATATACTGGTATCAGACCTGCGCCAGGTTATCCTGCCTGCCCTGATCATACAGAAAAATACAAGTTGTTCCAGCTATTGGGTGGTGAGGAAACAACAGGCATTCACTTGACTGAATCATTGGCTATGTATCCAGCGGCATCTGTTTGTGGTTGGTATTTTGCTCATCCTGAAAGCAAGTACTTTGGCGTAGGCAAAATTAACGAAGACCAATTGGTTGATTATGCAGCAAGAAAAAGTATGCCAATAGATGAAGCTAAAAGATGGCTAAGACCGATATTGGAGTAACTAACTCACTGCAATATTCCTCTTACCTAATTCTTCTTTCAAATTAGAGGCTCCGATAAAATGGATGCTATCAATGCCCAGGTCACGGGCAGCTTTTACATTGCGTAGATTATCATCAATGAATAATGCTGCGTTAATGTCAACATTGTAGCGATCAATTAATTTCATATAAAACTCCGGGAAAGGCTTGCGCATTTTTTCTTCGCCACTTACTACCCTTCCATCAAACCAATGTAGAAAGTTATAGCGAACCAGAGCAATATTGAAGAGATCAGCCTGCCAGTTAGTAAGTGCATATATTTTGTATTGGCCGGAATTTTTCAATTGTCTGAAAATCTCAACAGACTCATGAATTGGCCCTTTCAGCATCTCTGTCCATCTTCCATAATAATCTCTTATTGCTGTTTCCCATTCAGGATGTTGCGCTACCAACAACTGCGTTGCCTCTACAATGGAACGCCCTGCATCCTGTTCTTCATTCCAGTCGCTGGTGCAGATGTTCTCAAAAAAATGTTTTTCTTTTTCTTCAGAATCAAAATAGCCTTTATACACATGCATTGGATTCCAGTCGAGCAGTACACCGCCGAGGTCATAGATAATGGTTTGAATCATTGAGGTCTTTTTTTGAAGATGTGCAATTTACGAACTGTTTTGAAGCAATTAAAATCACTTTGCTTTTCAAACACTAATTTTGACAACCAATAAATAGTTGAACAATGCGTATCATCTCCTACAATGTAAACGGCATAAGAGCTGCACTTAAAAAAGGTTTTATTGATTGGTTAAAAACAAATCCTGCAGATATTATTTGCCTGCAGGAAACCAAGGCAACAAAAGACGACGTAGATACGAAATTGTTGGATGCATTGGGCTTTCATCATCACTGGTACAGTGCACAAAAGAAAGGATACAGCGGTGTAGCAGTGTTTTCAAAAATTAAACCCGATCATGTTACTTACGGTAACGGGCATGCGGAAAGTGATAATGAAGGAAGAGTAATACAGCTTGATTTTGGCGACATCCGTTTGATCAATGCCTACTTCCCCAGCGGCACCAGCGGCGATGAAAGACAACAATTCAAATATGTGTGGCTGGATGCATTTCATCAATATCTAAATGAATTAAGAAAAACACATCCTAAATTAATCCTGTGTGGCGATTACAATATTGCTCATAAAGAAATCGACATACATGATCCTAAAGGAAATAAAAATTCATCTGGCTTTTTACCTGAAGAAAGAGAATGGATGAGTAAATTCTTAGGCAGCGGATGGATCGATACCTTCCGTGAATTTCATACTGAACCACACCGCTATAGCTGGTGGAGCCAGCGTTTTCCAAGTGTGCGTTTGAATAACAAAGGCTGGCGCATAGATTATATCACGGTTACAGAACCATTAAAGCCACAACTAAAAGATGCAGAAATTTATCCTGATGTAAAACACAGTGATCACTGCCCGGTGTATTTGGAAATTACCGTTTAATAAAAGCATGTAAGTTTTAACAGCGCTGCTGATTAGGTTTGGATTCTTAAGCGTAAATTGCTTAACCCAAAACCACCAGCTATGGAGCTTTATATACTGATTACTTTAATCGTTATTGTAATACTGCTTTTCAACATCCGCTCCTCTCAAAAAGAATCGGCAGAAAGAAATACCAAACAGTTTAATGCGCTGAGAAAGGAAATTCTTGAACTGAAAAAGGAGCTTACTAATAAAGAGCTAAATCAAACCACTGAACCTGCGCCTGCAAAACCACTCAGCCCAACAGATGAATCCGTAGTGCAATGGCGACCTTATGTACCACCGCCTGTTATTGAAAAAAAGAAAGAAGAGGAAGAACCAATCAAAGAAACAATACCAGATTCAAAAGAAGAACCACCGGTAATCGTACCGCCTATTAGCGCTGTACTTCCATCACAGTCTTTCAAAAATATTGTTCCGTCAGAACCCAAAGAAAGCTGGTGGGATAAATTCGTTCGCAACAATCCTGATTTTGAAAAATTTATTGGTGAAAACTTAGCCAACAAAATTGGTATTGCAGTGCTGGTATTGGGCATTGCATTTTTTGTAAAGTATGCCATTGATCAAAACTGGATAAAAGAAACAGGCCGTGTAGCAATTGGCATCGGCTGTGGAATTATAATGATAGGTATTGCACATTACCTGCGCAATACCTATCGTTCCTTCAGTTCGGTGATGGCCGGCGGTGCCATCGCAGTTTTTTACTTCACTATTGCATTTGCATTTCATGAATACCAGCTATTCACACAAAGCACTGCATTTATTATCATGATAGTAATCACAGCATTTGCAGTGGCGCTTTCTTTATTGTACAATAAGCTGGAGCTGGCAGTGATTGCTACTGTTGGCGGTTTTTTGGTTCCCTTTATGGTGAGTACCGGGCAGGGTAATTATATTGTTTTATTCACTTATCTCACTATACTCAATGTGGGCATTCTCTGCATATCTTATTTTAAAAGATGGCCATTGCTGCATGTCTTATCATTTTTCTTTACACTGATTATTTATAGCGGATGGTTATTCCAGCAATTACTTTTTAAGCCCGAGCAATTGCCATATAAAAATGCCTTGCTGTTTGCCTCAATATTTTATTTATTGTTTCTTGCCATTACACTCATACATAACCTGCGTACAAAAATTCCATTTAAGGCATTCCAGTTTAGCCTGATGCTGCTGATCACCTTTAGTTTTTACGCACAGGGCATGTTGATTTTAGATGAATGGAATGATAGAAAATACCAGGGCATTTTTACAATGGTGATGAGTGTAATTAATCTTGCGCTTGCCTGGTATTTGTACAAAGCGCAAAAGGGCGAAAAGAATTTATTATACCTCCTGATTGGCCTCACACTTACTTTCCTTTCGCTGACGGCGCCGGTGCAATTAAAGGGGCATAATATCACCCTATTCTGGGCTGCGGAAACCGTATTGCTTTACTGGCTTCACCAGCGAAGCAAAATTGTATTGTTTAAATACGCTTCAGTGATTGTATTTGTGTTATTATTTATCAGCCTGCTGATGGACTGGGTAATTACAAATGATCAATCAACCACATTACCACTACTGTTTAATAACTGGAAAGGGGTGGTAACCAATATTACCGTTATTATTTCTTTAGGCGTACATGCTTACCTGTTATTAAAGCCGGGTGAAGACGACAATTATCTTTTTAATATCAGCAAAAAATTGGCTGGTAGCTTTATGGCAATCCTTGCTGCTGCTGTACTTTATCTCACCTGCATCTTTGCTGTTAACTGGCATTTTGTTGACCTAAGCAGTTTTGTAATTCCAAATGTGTACCATCAAATCATTACTTATATTTTTATTGCTGTTGCTTTAATCTTTATTAAAAAGATCAAAGCATTTGATAATCCTGTGCTGCAAACTGTTTTAATACTGTCCGGATTTTTATTCTTTATCGCAAGCAGTTTGCTGTCAGGAAAATTAGTAAATGCTGTGGTTGAAAACCGATTCGCTGTTGGCCATTTGTATATGCATTGGCTGGCGGATATTTTATTGCTGTATCTATTGTACCAGCTTATCGTTATTGTGAGAAGCAACCGCAACGAATTTGGTAATGCATTCACCTGGCTCATCGCTGTACTCTTTATTTTATTTTTTAGTATTGAATGCGGCCGCCTGTATGTATATGCACTTGCTGACTCAAAATCTTTGTCAACCTATCAGCAACAATATCAAAAAGCAGGATTAACGATCGTTTGGGCCATGCTTTCATTTTCGATGATGTGGTTGGGTATGAAGCACAAGTACAAAACACTGCGAATTATTTCACTTAGCTTTTTCACGCTGGCATTGCTTAAACTATTCCTGTATGATATCAGCAATATTTCTGCCGGTGGAAAAATTGCAGCCTTTATCATGCTGGGTGTATTACTGCTGGTTATTTCATTTATGTACCAGCGCTTA